>CAZANK010000014.1:0-17335 GCA_964486235.1 uncultured Prolixibacteraceae bacterium
CGGAAGCGTGGTCACTTCTACCTGACGATGGGATTCATGATACTTTTCCTTTACGTACTCCGGATGGGCTAAGATGTGATCAGCAGGATGAACGGGTACTAAGCGGCTGGGTGCTGAACAAAAAGAATCGATCACATAAAATCCGGGGGTTGCCCACCCGGGCATTTCTTCGTCCGTACCTCGCAGTCCCAGGTATCCATTTGCCACACTGTAAAAAGTCCCCATAAGACCTTCCATTTCAGGCACTGATGTTTCATGCCAAAACTTAACACTATGATCTCTACCGATAAACATAATCCAATATTTTAATTTATTTTACGAATCACTGGTTGCCGCAAGCTGAATCTGCGAATTCAAAAAATCGACGAATGCCGCAGGTCCTCCGCCAACATAATTTACTTCGCCGGGAAGGCTTAACCTGCTTTCGGACACATCGAAAAAATCGGCCCCTTTTGCCTCTTCAATCAGCATTTGGGCATCACTTCCCCGGATGCCCGGAGCCAGGTAAGCAAACTCATCGCCCCAGAATGCGCACTCTTCTGCTTTGATTCCCTCTTCATACACAATCGTTTTCAGAAAATATGAAACATTATCTGCTTTTGTTGTGGGACCGATTTCAAGAAACTTTGCGTCGGTCGTTGCTTCCAGACAGAGGCCGTGCGAATTTGCAATTTCCTTTGCCTTGGTGAGCAAGCTCAAAAGTCCTCCCTGAAAATCGTGCTTTTCGAGTAGCTCGTTCACCATGTCTATTTCATTGGCCGAAAGATTGAACCGGTCTTTCCGGTCATGATCAACCAGAAGATTGATCTTACAATAATTCGGCCTGCTGAAAACAATATCCGTTTGAAGGCCATAATTTTTAAGCAGGTAAGTATGAACACGAAAGGCAACTTCATCGATTTTGATGCGCGCATCGACGTCGATTTGCACTTCGTCCAGGACGATCAGTTCGCCGGACGCACTAAATCCGAAATTATACGCTCCCCTGCCCAAGCCCAGATAGAGGTTTTTCAACAAATCTGCCGGTATATTCTTGTGCAATTCTCCGCCGGAAATATTCTCATACGTCGTTCCGCTGATGATAATCAGAATTGTACCTGTTTTCAGCAAACTGGTCAGTAAGGGTATCAGGGCATCAGCGGGAGCCGTTCTGTTGACTACCGCCGTACCATCCCAGTCAAATAGGATTGCTTTGTATTTCTTCATGACAGACCACTAATTACAGCTTACGCGTTCAACCTTATTTCTTTTTCCTGTTACAAAAAAGATCAATGCAAAGACCGCAATGACGGAAAGCAATACTGCATTAATAAAAAACATCCGGTGAACCGAATAAACATCAATCAGAAATCCGGCAAGAGCATTTCCGATCAGTGCGCCTAAACCGTTATAGGATGCCCAAATAAGCGATTGTCCGGTTGCACGCCACGCGGAAGGGATCAGGCTGTTTGCGGTTTCAACCATCGTCACAAAAAACAATGCATAGGATATCCCATGTGTGAGCTCAAGGATGAGCACATCGTGTGGATCATGGATCACCGAATACAAAAACATCCGCACGGCAGTGACAATGAGCGTAAAGAGAAAAACCTTCCGTAATCCGGCTTTCCGGATAAGCCATGCAGAGATAAAGTAGAAGGGAATCTCGCTCATCCCTTCAATGCTAAAAGCCCAGCCAATTAACTGCGGAGAAGCGTTCATGTCGTCCAGATAAACGGCCAGGAACGTTTGTATGCAAAACGAAACGACAGACACCAGCAGGATGATCAGTAAAAAGACGATCATGCGGGATTCTCCAAGTATGTGCCGCAGATTCACCCAACTGAGTTTTATTGCCGCAGGGTCTTTTCTCCTTTCCGGCATACGCCAAATAAACAGAATGTTCGACGCATAGAGTAAAGCCGCTACCGGAAATATCAGCCGAATATTATTCTCCTGGATAAAATACCCGACTATCGGCGCGGCTACCAGCCATCCCAATGATCCAAACATGCGCAGATGTCCGAAAGAAACGGACTTACTGTCTTCGGTATAATCCAGGGCCAGACTGTCGAGAAGCGGAGGAATCGGATTAAAAACAACCGCAAAAAATAATGTCCAGAAGAAAAAGAATAAAAACCCGTTTCCCAAAAGGTAAAAGAGCAGAGAAAATGAAGAACTGATTATGGCCGCAATTAATGCTTTTTTCCGGCTCCATCGGTCTGCGCCGAGCCCCCAAAAAGGAAGGGCAACAAACATGGCAACAAAAATCAGGCTCACGGTAATCCCGGATTCTGTTCCGGAAAGGCCTGATTTCTGAAGAAACAACGTAAACAACGGGAACCATGCCGCACCGGCGGCATAGGTCATGAAATAAGCGAAACACAGATTGACCCCTTGCTGATTGACAATTTTTCTCATAGATTAAGCGCTGACTGTTCTTTCCAAATTGATGTTTCAAAATCCGGATTGCAGGAACGAAGCCGGGTGATCCCGCCTACCGGTTCACCGGATCAGTTCTTTTCTGCTTCTTAACGTATTTATCGTCTTGTCTGCCGACTGACGGATCATTGAATGGCTCCTTTCGGGCGTATCCGTGATACCGATAAAACGCACGACAAAAATATTCGGCTGCGTCAGTTGAGGCTCCGATCCCAGTCGTCCGAAACCAAAGACAACCATTCCGTCAGGAGAAAGAACGCCGTCAGCCGTATTGCCCATGTACGACATGAGTTCGACGTGTTCATCAGGAATCACTTGTGCCAGGACCAATACGTTGTTTGTGCAACGGTTGCCAAAATAGATCCAGTTCCATTGTTCCTGCACTGCTGTATTACGCAAAAGGTCCGGACGTGCCGTTTGAAATCCTGACTTATCAGTTCCCCAATATTGATTCCGCGGATCATATTTCCCCCCCGGCGTCCCTTCATAGAGGAACCAGTAAGGGCAGGTGGTCCCCACCTTTAGCATGGTGAGATAGGCCATCGAAGGCGTGAAAGTCCAGGTAAACGCATATTCCCCATGGGTAGAAATAAAGTATATCGTACTATCATTCAGAATTTTACTCAAGCAAGACTTAAATCCGGGATGACCAAGTCCCTTAAATTCACAGCGATTCTGAAGGTTGGGCATGCCCCGGTAGGCGGAAGCGGCCAGGGCAGGGCCATGCGGCAGGTCGCTGTTTTCAAAATTGATCCAGTCTGTCCCGTGGCTGTCAAGGATACTCGAAAAACCGCCGTTTTCTTTCTGTAAAAAGAACGTCGCAAACGGCGTTTCAATTTTATAGCACGCCTGGCCTTCGTCGCATACGCCATCAGTAATGGAAACCCGGTTGTTTGCATCATTTCGCCATAAATGAACATAAGAATGCGCATCCCAACCCATACCTACCATGTCCATATCTCCGTCATTATCCATGTCAAACAGTTTGGCGCCCAGGTGACTTTCATGTCCGACATCGATACCGTGAACCGTGAAGTTGCCGTTCCCGTCATTCTCCAGCACCTGCGTCTGATGCGGTCCCTTATGTTCATTGGTGACCAGATCAATATCGCCATCACCATCCAGGTCAGCGCCATCCAGATTATTCATCGAGTATTGGGTGATGATCCTATGCCTGATCCAATCACCCTCTTCCCCCGGATTCTCAAACCAAAAAAGAGACGCGTCGGGCTCCAGCCCCGGGTGACGCTCCTCCGCAACAACGATATCGTTCCTGCCATCTCCATTCATATCAGCGATCAACGAACGATCGGCCCACCCGGGTGTTTCTCCGACGGCATGCATCGGCCAGGAAGCTTCCAACGTACCCGGATTCTCCCACCAAACAACTCCTTTTCCGAGACCATCCACGCGAATGGAAGTACTGATGTCAATAGCTCCGTCGCCATTGATATCGCCCGTTCCAATTCCTTCATGAAGCGCTTCCGGCGCAATACGATGAACAGGCCACATGCCCGCTTGCGCATCATCAGGGATCTCGATGCACACAACGCCTTTGCCTGTCGATAAAAGAATTTCCGGTTTGCCTCCGGGGATAAGCTGTGCCAAAGCAGCTCCCTGTCCGTTGACGTGTTTGGGAGGAGTGACTTTGCCAATCACACGACCGGTCCATTTTGTGCAGCTTTTGTCAACCGCTTCCAACCAGTAGACATCGGGGAACGCTGATGCGATGCAGTCGGCCAGATTGTCACCGTCCACGTCCGTGAACAAGACCGCATCCACATTGATGCCAAACTCGCAGCGTTCCCAGTTCCCGCTCATATCCCCTCCCGGATTCCTGTAAAAGTAACGCCCGGTTATCAGATCCAAAAAACCATCCCGATCTGCATCGCCGGCATATAATCCAAAATAGCGAAGCCACTCGGGTTCATCCAGATCCCCCCATTTTCCCCTTTTGTCGTCAATCTGGATATACGTCCACCGGTCCAGCGGCCGTTTGGAATCGTTCAGCGTATTCCGGAAGACCGTCACCGGCCCCCGCTCATAATTTCGCGGGGCCACCACGTCAATATCTCCGTCATTGTCCAGGTCTCCGGATGTTGCCCCATAACAGCCTTTTTCGCTCAGCGTGTGCGAAATCCACCGGCTGCCGTTCTCATTGTTATAAAAAATCGTTACAGGATGCGCGTTTTCCATGGTATCTGTATGCAGCAACAACCTACCCACCATCACATCCATCAAACCGTCATTGTTAAAATCGTTCAAGCTTAATGAATGCAGATGATCCTGCTGACTAATGCGATGCGATTTCCATTTTTTTGTTTTGGCGGGATTGCCGGGATTCTCATACCAGGTGAGTGGATTACCGGTCCCCTCCGATTGTGAAATAACAATATCCGGTCTTCCATTACCGTTGATATCCGCCACGCCGACCCGGGTGTTATTGTCACTCCAATGCCCATCCTTACCGGTCTTCTGCGTATACCATGACTTATCAAAATCATGCTTCGTCCAGCCTCCCGGATTATTCTCAAACCACAAGCCGTTCAATACCAAATCAAAATCTCCGTCTCCATCAAGATCGGCGACAGCAAGTCCGTCAAAAGGCGGCGTTTCGATCGTCGTTTTGCCCCACCCGCCATTTTCCTGTATGAACAGATGTAACCTGCTGTTGACCGTCCTGATCGCAACATCGGTCAACCCATCGCCATTCAGATCGCCGGTCTCAATGTCTTTGGCATAACTCACATGACCCAGGTCCGTCCGTTGCCATCCTCCTCCCGTCGCAGCCGGATTGAGAAAGACAAACAATTTACCATTCCCGTTTTCATCAATACCATCATAATCATCCACACCAATCACATCATCAAATCCATCCTGATTCACGTCGGCCACAGCCATTCCGCAGGCCCGGTAATTGACCGGGGCAATTAGGTTTCTCTCGTACGTTGGTCCCTTTAACCAACAAATATCCTTGATTTTTTCCTTGGTTTTGATCGCCGGATCTGTGTAATCACAAACCAGCACAATGTCATTGATCCCGTCTTTATCCACATCGCATATTTTCGGGTGAAGCGCAGTTCCTTTCTCCAGCTCAAACACGCCAAACGAAGGTTTTTCCTCTGCAGTGCCGGCAATCATGCAACCTGAGAATCCCAGCAAAAGAAGCACTTTTCTTAACGTTTTCATTTTTTGTATATTTCAAAATTTAGTCATAAATGATCAATGTATGCTTTTGCCTGTTTCATGGCTTCTTCCAGGCCCTGATCGAAAACAAAAATGGCGGATGAATAAGGCTTTCCCCCGTCTCCCGTGGCAGGAAATGTTTCGAACCCCCTCCTGCTCAACAACTTCAGTATCTTAACGCCCCCCGACTCTTCGGTTCGTACCGGTATGATCCTGCCAAAACCCGTCGCACTCTTCAGATCGCCCAACAGCATGATCAGATAACCCTTATAATGAAGTAAACCACCATCTTTGGGATCAGATTCATAACCGGGATCATAGGTATTCCAGTAACTATCCGGATACAAGGATACATTCCTGGGATAGTCTTCCATTCCGTAGATTTTATACACGCCCGTGTTTTGTCCTCCGGGTTTACCAATATCCACGGTATTCCACCACCCTTTCGGGTATTTTAAATAGTCAATCCGGATAAAAGGGCTATCCCGGTAAAACGTGTATCGTGATACCGCATGGACCGAACCGCTTTTACAATCCTGATAATCCAGTTGTATTTGGGCAGAATCCGGACGTTCAAAGAGAACTCTGGCTTGTTTCAGCGGTCCTCTTTGGGCGCACGCATCGATGTAAAAGACAGCCTGGTTCACGTTCCTGCTTTTCACGATCCAGTCGCGAATGGCATGTTCTACGCCACAGGCGGCGCCCTGATGAGAGCGGATACAAGCTTTGAAGACAGTATTCTCAAAATTCACAACCGGATCCTCTCCCGATTCTATGTCCACCCGACACCGGTTTAACTGATCGTCCGGCACTTTGCTTCTTTCGACCAGCAAGGCCGGCCCCGGCCAGTTCACTTCCAGGGCATGTCCCCGGAAAGTGGAATGGATATGGATTTTGTTCACCGGTCTTAATGTGCTGACAGGAACAGGCAGCAGGTCCAGGGAATAGTCGTGAAATCTCCCGAATTTATTGGCAATTACCTGCCGGTTGATGCCGATTTCGTGAAAAGGGGAATCATCATCGACATCGGCCGACCATGTTGACAGATGCAGCCGGGCATCGGTAACCGGGTCCGGAGAATCATCCGGAACGTGAATATTGCATTCCCTGTACTGGCTATTCCTGGCAGCAAAAGCCTGGGGAAAGTCATCGGCAGAATATCGTTTGACGGAGCGGTTTTTCCGAATGAGGCTCACCTGATCGACCGATTCGGTCATATACGAATACCCATTCCGGTCAGTTATCCGGGCCATGAACCGGATCGCATGATCCTGATCCGGCACCCAATAATTGTCCCATACTGCCGCAAAGCGGGATCGGGTGGCATAACCGGCAGTTGACGTCCACTCCGCGCCCTTCACCTGATACTGCCAATCTGTGAAAACGCCGTCACCATCCATATCAAATCCTTCGTAATACGCGATAAAATCAACGCGGGCTATCGAATCAGGACTCATCGCCAAAAGCTCCAGATCAGGATAATCACCAATTACATCGCCTTTGGCCGGACGGATCATATCCCCTTTCTGGCATCTTTTCCCGTCTTCGTAATAAACCCGGACGATGTAGTTATAGATCCAATAATGGGGCCAGTTAAAACCATGACAGATCTGATCCCCGCAAAAGAATGTGATCGTATTGCTGCCTTCCCGGAGATCGTCCAATGGCACCTCCACGGCAGACCGACCGGTCACGACCCTGTAGTAGCACTCCGGAGAGCCTGACGGGACAACAGGTTGGGTAATTTTCCGGCGATTGCCCGCGTTAATCCTGAATTCCTGTCCGCTGGTCCCGATATGACCTCCCCAGTAATAAAAGGCCAGTTCGACCTTCACGGCACGGTCGAGATCATCAACCGGTAGTGTTGTGACAACCGAGTCAAGGTGGCTATATGGTCCGTTAAAAAAGTCGATTTTCTTCATGCCGGCATATTCCTTAAAAATATCTCCGGGAGCGGGATCTGCAGCCGAAGAACCGCATAAACACAGGAACATCAGAATTCCTGAAATTATTTTGATGATGATATTCATGTTTGCTTCCATTTTAATCGGAGTGAAGCGTAACCTCTCTCCTGAGTTTTTCATCCTGTTCTTCCATCCTGTCCTTCAACTCCTCAGCCTTTTCCGGGAAGCAGCCGGCCAGATTAAATTTCTCACCCGGGTCTGTTTCCAGGTCAAACAGTTCAACGGCACGCCCGGCGACTGAAGCAGAGGGTACGTTCCTGTATTTCCATTTCCCTTTACGGATTCCCTCCAAATCGCTCCTCATGTAATAGATATACTCGTCTGTTGGCGAGACTTCTTTACCCTGTAAGAAAGCCATCACGTCGTGGCCATCAGTCTTTCTTTCAGCCGGAACGTCTGTTCCCGCAGCATTCAGGATGGTGGGGAAAAGATCCATCGCCGTGACCAAATCGGCCGAGACTTGTCCGCCCGGGATAACACCCGGCCATCTGAAGATCGCGGGAACACGGACTCCCCCTTCGCAGGTATTTCCTTTTGAACCGCGCAGATGTCCGGCGCTCCCGCAGTGCCAGGGTTTTATCGTGTCATTGCTGAACATCCGGTCGGGCATATTTTGCCAGGGCCCGTTGTCGCTTAAAAAGACAACAAGGGTATGGTCATCCAATCCCAGTTCCTTGATTTTTTTGAGGATCTCTCCGACACTCCAGTCAATTGTTTCAATCACATCGCCGTACAGTCCGGCTCTTGACGTGTCCAGGAACCGGTCCGACGCAAAGATCGGCACATGAGGCATGGCATAGGAAAGATACAAGAGGAAAGGAGCGTCCTTTTTATCTTCAATAAACGCCTTACCCCATTCGGTGTAACGTTCCGTAAGCGTTTGCTGGATGACCGGATGTTCAATTTCCCGGGTTCCGTGCATCAGGGACAAGGGTTTATCCGTTTCCACCCACGGAGGCATCATGTCATTGCTGTATAAGATTCCGTAATAGTCGTCAAACCCATGATTTAAGGGGTGGTATTTCTCCTGATCGCCCAAATGCCATTTCCCGATATACATGGTTTCATAGCCCACATGTTTCAATGCCTCTCCGATCGTAATTTCCTCTTCAGGGATACCGGATTCCGATTCCGGCAAAAGCACGTCGGGAAGCCCCACCCTCAACGGATATCTCCCGGTAAGTAGTGATGCCCGGGATGGCGTACAAACCGACGATGAAACGTAAAACGAAGTTAAACGAATCCCTTCCCGTGCCATTTGATCCAGACAGGGCGTCTTTATGGTGGGGTGCCCGTAACAACTCAGGTCCCCGTATCCAAGATCATCGGCAAGGATAATGACGAAATTCGGATGAACCGACGCCTCTTTTTTTGTCATCTGACAGGAAGCCAATGTTACGCCGGTTGAGAGTACAATTAATCGGGTATGAAAATTCATGGTATGATCTTTTATTAAATTAATTCTGTCGCGGCATGAACACATGAACGACCCCCATCACAAAAAACCGTTGAAGATACCTCCTGTCATGATTGGTTCCGTCCGGATAGTTCTTTCCCGCTCCAATCTTGTCGTGCAGATTGAAGAAACAGTTATGGGTCCTTTTGGGGGCTCATAACTGTTTTACTTAAAACCTCAATAACCTGGATTTTGCGACAAATTCGGATTTGCGGCAAGCACGTTTTGCGGCAACGGGAACAGGAGGAGATTGGTATTGCTACTCGCAGGTTTCCAACCGGGTATTTCATTCAGGAACGTTCCGAACCGGATCTGATCCTGTCTGCCCATTCCTTCCCATGCAAACTCAAAACGCCTCTCCGCGTAAATGTCATTTAAAGTAACACTTGTATGAAGTTTGGAAGGATCATCAAAGGCCCTTTTCCTGACCGCATTTACCAGTTCTGTGGCCGTTGTATTGTCGCCGCTGATCCGGACCAGCGCTTCTGCTTTCATCAGATAAACATCTGCCAACCTGAAAATTCCGAAATCATTCTCCTGAGCCGCAGTCGATAGGCCATTCTCCAAATCCCACTTGAAACACCGGGCTCCATCTTCCTGTTCAACCTGTCCCCAGCCACTCGCGTCAATACTGTATTTTTTTGTAATATCGACCGTATGGATCAGTTCGCGGCCATGAGCCGTCATAATCACATTTCCTGTTGTAGGATTGATCATCGGACCGGTTAAGAAAGACCATCCGAGCCTCTTGTCATCAGGGTCAAATGATTTATAATAATCAGGCTGGGCGCTAATCCCGTTCCACCCCGCGAGGTTTATCCCCAAGGCGATGTAGTCGTAATAATGGAGCGTCTGCTGGGCAATATTATTTCCACCTGAGCTCTTGCCAAAAATCGCTGCCAGAATGAATTCTTTCGATACTTCATTGTTGACCCGGAAATTGGTTTTAAAATCCGGTTCCAACAAGTAGTCGAGTTCCATCACCACATCACAGGCATTGATGCATTCCTGCCATTTGGGACCTCCGTCCGGATTCCACACCATGGCATTCAAATACATTTTGGCGAGCAGCGTGTAAACGGCGCCTTTTGTTATTCTGCCGTAACTGGCTGTTGAAACATCACTTCGCACCACATCCTTGACGGCATTCAACTCTTCCATCACGAATTCGTAAATCTGTTTGCGCGGTGTTGTACCCGGCAACGTCAGGTCTGTGAAATCAGTAACCAACGGTCCGTTGCCAAAAAAGTCAATCATCATGTAATACCAAAAAGCCCGCACAGCCCTGATCTCCGCAATGATCCGATCCCTGTTCAAGATCTCGGCATTACTGTTCTCGATCGTATAAAGAATCCGGTTGCAGACCGAAATACCACTCGATATTTGACTGTATGTACCATTGATATACGCGGTGTTCGGAGTCCAGGTATGCATCTCGATATCTTTCCACTGACCGCCGCCCCACCAGTCGCCTCCCTTACGGGTAGGGACAATCGACATGTTCGACGACGCTTCCGCCAAAGCCCAGGGAGCCTTGGGGAAAAAATTCTGCAGACTATTGTATATTGGCGCAATGATGCCGTTAATCTGCTTATCATTTACGCCAAATTTATCCGAAACAATCTTGTCGTAAACTTCCTCATCTAAATTTGTGCAACCAAAGGTCAGTATCGTGAAAAGAACGATTGATTTGTAAATTATTATTCTGTTACGTTTCATTGTTCAGCTTTTTAGATTTAAAAATTTACATTCACTCCCAGGCTAAACGTCCTCGATTTTGGAACATACGTGTCAAATTCGAGTCCCGGGGTAAGCCCGTCCATACTGACTTCGGGGTCCAACCCGGAATAATTAGTAAGAACGAACAGATTTTGTGCGGTAAAATAGACCCGCATCCGGTTAAGTCCCAAAACATTAATATTCTTGAAGTTATACGACACAGAAGCATTATCCATGCGAAGGAATGAACCTTTTTCAAGATAGTAACTGCAATACCGCGGATTATCGGTCAGGTTACTGGCAAGGGCGCTCTTTAATACGTTCTCGCCGGGAAGGTATAACTTTGTTCCCCGGCTCATTTTCGTGATATTTAAAATATCATTTCCATGGACGCCCCGCAAGAAAAATGAAAATTCGAAATTTTTGAAATTTACACTGTTGTATATCCCATAGGTCAAATCAGGCTGAGCAGAACCGATGTAAGTCCAGTCTGAATTCGTCAGTCCTTCAGTCCCGTCGACCATATCGTCCATGATATATTTTCCATCTTCGTCAAGTCCTAAATACCGCCATCCGAAGAACGTGCCGATGTCTTTACCTTCCTCCAGAATGTAGATTGTTTGGTTTCCGCTGCCTCTGACAGTAAGGCTATAATATTTAATGGCCGATGTGGCAAACTTCTCATTTGACAGTTTTTCCACCTTGTTTTGGTTATGGGCCAAATTGACCGAGACAGTCCAGTTCAAATCCTTTTTCCTGATAATTTCGCCGGTCAGCGCCAATTCAACCCCTTTATTAGACATCGT
The DNA here is from genome assembly GCA_964486235.1 of uncultured Prolixibacteraceae bacterium. Classification (GTDB taxonomy): domain Bacteria; phylum Bacteroidota; class Bacteroidia; order Bacteroidales; family Prolixibacteraceae; genus JBCFBK01. Next base: position 11,553 of record CAZANK010000014.1, read on the forward strand.
ACCCACGTTTGCCAGCATGCTCGAGTGGAGATACGGAGGCACGGGAACCGAATAGGTATAAAGCAGGTCCTCAGTAATTTTGTGATAAGCCTCCAAAGTTCCTGACAATCGATTTCCTTTCGTGTTGAAATCCAGTCCGATGTTGTACATCTTCGTTTGTTCCCATTTCAGATCAGGATTTGCATTCTGGCTGATCTTATACGCCGTATACCAATTCCCGTTATCGTAATACTGCCCGGATGTGCCATAAAGTTCAAGTGACCGATAGGGATCAATTCCTTCCTGATTCCCCGAAACACCATAGCCGGCCCGAAGCTTCAGTTCTTCCAGAAATCTGACACTTTCCATGAATGGCTCATCAATCAACCTCCAGCCCAAAGAAATCGACGGGAAAGTACCCCATTTGTGGTTCGCGCCAAATTTGGAAGAACCATCCTTACGCACTGTTGCCGTCACGATATACCGGTCACGCAGGGAATAGTTGATCCGGCCAAAACCAGATATCAGTTTATACATATTCGCTTCCGACCATACGTCGTCAGACAACAGATTTTCACCGGCGCCTAAATTATTATAGCCGAAAAGATTTGTGGCAAATTGCCTGTTCTGAGCTCCAAACGCCTGATAATAGTTTTCCTCGTAAGAATAACCTGCCAGGAAGTTCAGTTTATGGTTCCCGAACTGCCGATTGTATGTTAAGGTTGTCTCCAGCAATTTTTTATCGCGGGTCCAGTTTGACCTCAAGGCAGAACCCTGGTTAACCCTGACATTCCCCGTATCAGAGTCATAATTGCTTTCACCATAGTCGTCCGATTCTCTCTCTTTTAGAGCATTGACACCAAAAATAAGGTCTTTCGCCAATTCAAGGTCGCCTTTGATATTGAGATAGTACAGACTGTTCTTGTGCAAATGCTTGTCATATTGAAGATCCCTCACCGGGTTGCCTTTTCCGGTTTCAAGGCTGTCGAACCAACTCCCGTCAGCATTTTTGATTGGGTAAACGGGCAACATGTTATAAGCGATCGAGAAGCCACCATACGACTGACTGTAATCCCTTTCCGTGATCGCACCGGTTACGGACAGGCTTAGCTTATCGTGGAATGCTTTCTGGGTAAACGTCATCCTGGCATTCAATCTTTCCATATCGTTTCCTTTACCAACACCCTCCCGGTTCAGGTATGAAAGAGACGCTCTGTAGTTCGAGCCCCGGTTTCCTCCCGAAAAAGACAAATCATGATTGTGAGAAATTCCCACTCTTAACAGCTCCGAGAACCAATCCGTATTTCCGCCCAGATCGAGTCCTTCTGTATTCATATTTTGCGAAGCGGTGTAATCCCTCCATTCCCCAGCAGTAAGCACATCCGGCTTGTTCGATACGAAATCGGTTGCCAAATACCCGTTATAATCCACATTTGCAATCCCTTCTTTTCCTTTTTTCGTGGTGATCACAATCACGCCGCTGGCTGCTCTTGATCCGTAAATTGCAGCCGCTGAAGCGTCTTTCAAAACACTGACCGATTCGATATCCTGGGGAGAGACCGAGTTCATACTCATTCCCGGAACACCATCGATAACAATCAATGGCTCACTGCTGCCACTTAACGACGATGTTCCTCTTATGCGGATTGTCTTTTCCTGCGTAAAGTCGCCGCTGCCCTGCGTGATATTCAATCCGGCAACCCGACCCTGCAGAAGATCCACAGCATCATTGACCACCCCTTTGTTGAAATTCTCTTCCGAGATGTTCGTAATTGAACCGGTCACATTTCTTTTCTGGATCGATCCGTAACCGATAGCCACGACTTCTCCAAGGCCAATGGTATCTTCTGTCAACACCACATTAATGACGGTTCTTCCGGAAACAAGCACCTCCTCGTTTTTCATTCCGACAAACGAAAAAACAACGACGGCATCTGCCTGGACATCCGAAAGGGTATAATGCCCGTTCTCATCCGTAATTGTTCCCAGACTGGTTCCCTTTATCACGATCGTAGCTCCCGGGAGAGGACTTCCGGATGAATCGGTGATCCTGCCTGAAATCTTACTTTTTTGGGCCATCTGATTTGTCAGAATGATCTGACGATTTTTAATAATGTATCCCACGTCTGTGTTTTCAAACAGACGGTTCAATACGTTTTCAATTTTCTCATCCTTGCATTGAACGGTCACTTCCCGGTTGACGTCGATCAGCTTATTATTGAACAGGAAAAAAAACTGACTGCGCTGCTCAATGGCATTCAGAACCTCATTCACGGTAGTGTTCTTCATGTCCAACGACAGTCTGGCATCCTGGCTATATCCGTTTGAGGCGGCTACCTGAATGAGAAACAGGAAGAACAAATACGATGTAAGTCTCATTTGCAGAAAAATTTTGCGACAGGAAAAATCGATCTCTCCTAACCGCTTTGTTAATACTTTTTTTTTCATAAATTTGAATGATTTTCGTTATACGTTATGCTCTGCGAGCGTACTTATAATTTTAACCGGAAGGGGCTGGAATACCTTCCGGTTTTATTATTTTATTTTCACACTTATTTTTCCATAATTTTTACTTTTAATGTTCCATACTCATTTATACCATCTGTTTCTCTCTCCGTGATTTTATGACTTATCGGCGATGTCAGGCTAATTAATTCCAGAATCTCATGAAGCCCTTCTTCTTTGAAAGTACCGGTAAACGCGTAATCCTTCAGACTTTCGTCCTTAATGGCAATTTCCGCGTTGAACCACCGGCCGAGCTTTTGACAAACCACCTCGAGCGGGTCATTTCTGAAAATAAACTTGCCCGATCGCCATGCCACATGTTTATCGATGTCCCCTTCCTCCAGAAAAAACCGGCCGGAATTCAATTTATAGGTGATTACCTGTCCCGGATCGAGTGTATACTCACCCTTCTCCACACCCTCAAGAACTCTCGTCACTTTTACTTTTCCCTCCGTCAAAGCAGTCTCAACAAGATCCTCTCCCGGATAGGCCATGCAATTAAACGCTGTTCCCAGTGCCTGAACACGCAAGCTCCCAAGATCAACAATAAACGGCCTTTGCCGATCCGGGGTCACTTCAAAATAAGCTTCTCCTTCCAGTTGTATTCTTCGTTCATTCTCCTGAAAACGGATCGGATACCTTATTTTCGTATCCCCGTTTAACCAGACCACAGTGCCATCAGGCAGCGAAAATGTTGAACGCAGGCCCGAAGACGTTTTGATTTCGTTCATAACAAACTCCGCCGGGGCATCCCCCAGTTGCGCCCGATACGTTAAGAATTGGAATACACTTAGTACAAGTACGGGTAATAATAAGATTGCTGCAATTTTCTGCCAGTAATGGAGCCAACCATTTTTTTCAGGATATTTGCCAAGCTTTCGTCTCAGTTTGAGCCATGCCGATGAAGTGTCTACCCCTTTCATCAATTGCAATGCTTCGATTTGTTTCAGCACCTTCCCTGATCCGGCAACACGCTCTCTTAATGCTACCGAACTTCCGGCAAGCTGCTCCAGTTGCCTGATCTCATCCTCCGAAGCGTCACCCGACAAATACCGGCTAAAAAGGATATCCTCGATCTTTCTATGTTTACTTTGGTCGCTCATTTTCTCCCATTTCAGAATTAGGACGATCAAAGGCCGAAAAATACGTGCTCAGAATAACGTTTTTTTTAAAGAATTTTCAAATCCGGATAAAAAACTTACGGTCTTTGATGACTTCCATTGATCACCAGCAACACCAAAAAAGAAGGGAAACAGGATTTCAACTCACTTTTAAGAACGGCGATCGCCTTACCGATATGCCCCTCTACCGTACGAATGGAGATGTTTTCCTGTTTGGCTATTTCTGCAGGCTTTAATCCATCAAAACGATTCATCACGAAGATATTCCGGCACTTTTCCGGCAATTTGCTGAGCGCTGCGTTGATCTGCTCATCAAGTTCTGATTCTACGAGAAAACCCGCATCCTCTGTCAAATCCGAATGGAGATGTGTCAATTCACTCACAATCCTCTTCCCAACTTTTTTATGCTTTAAAGAATCAAGACTTTTGTTCTTTACGGCAGAGAAAAAGTAACCTTTTATTGATTGATGAATATTTATCTTCTCACGGTTGAGCCACAAATGCAGAAAGAAGTCCTGAACAAGATCTTCAGCCGTATTCATGTCACCGACATAGTTGAATGAAAAAACGACTAAACCGGAATAATAGTAATGAAAAAGATAATCAAAAATCTTTACATTGCCTTCTTTAAGTCCCTCCAATAAAATTCGTTCGTGTAGAATATCTCTGCCCATTCATACAAATCTTAAACCGGTTGCAGCCCGCAATTTATTTAATTTTAGGCAGGAAAACTATATATCACAAGAAAACTTTGCAATGCGGATGGTACCTCCCCGACCTGAGATCACCGTTCTCCTTACCCGGTAACTTCAATCCTGTATCCTCCCGGGGAACACAATGTCTGTTTCCCCGTATATTGTATTTTATAACTATCTTTACTTCTGTAATTAAAGCAATCCTTGGAATTTAGTTCCTGTTAAAAGAGTATATTTTATGTATTTTTTAAATACCGAATGAATGACATTGATCAAACCTATTCTGGAAAAGATTACTTATGCCGATGAGCATTCGTTTGCCATTCGGGAGGATGTTCTTCCCTATATCAAAATTCCACTGCATTTTCATCCCGAATATGAGTTGACATTTATTATAGAAAGCTTTGGAAAAAGATTTATCGGAGATAATATAGAAAATTTTGAGGACGGTGATCTGATTTTTATCGGACCGAATCTTCCCCATTTCTGGCGAAACGACAAATCCTTTTACGAGAACAAGAAGGAACAGAAAGTGCGGCTAATCGTCGTCCATTTCCCGGAAGATTTTCTGGGCAGTGCTTTTTTTAATGCCCCCGAGTTATTTCATATCCGGAAATTTCTCGTTGCTTCGGGCCGGGGGATGAAAATTATAGGAAAAACCGCTGTCTTTATCAAGGAACAGATGATACGCATGTTTTATGAAAGGGGATTTTCACGGTTGATGATCCTGCTGTCGATCCTTGACCGGCTTTCGAGATCGAACGATTACTATCTGCTTGCAACGGAAGGATACAAAAAAAGCATTGACCAGCCGGATGCGGACCGCATCAATGCCGTATATGAATATATCGTGGACCATTATCATGAGCAAATTTGCCTGGATGACGTGTCTTCGTTGGTGAATATGAGTTCTCCTGCCTTTTGCCGTTATCTTCGGAGCCGGATTGGAAAGTCGTTTAAACAAATGCTGAACGAAATACGGATAGGACAAGCATGTAAAGAAATTCTGGAAACAGAGAAGACGATCACTCAAATTGCCTATGAAAGCGGATATAACAACATCTCGAACTTTAACAGACGCTTTATGGAGATCAAAAAAATGAGTCCTGTTAAATTCCGGTCGATGTATAACGATGTGTCGGTTGATTAGATTTTTATTTTATCATCTCCATTTTCTTCCAGACAGACTCTGCCAGGATACAGCCAAAGTTCCAGCCGTTATACGGATGATCTTCATTCGTTTCTCGATAATGGCCGTTCCACCTTAATCGATAGAAATCCATCCATTCATGTCATGGGGAGTTACTTTCACCGTTATCTCATAATTTTCCCATTTGCAGTAGTCTCCCTAACACCATCTCCGTGCTTATATAATCCACGAGTGAAGCAATACCCTTGTCTGTTTTTAAAATTTTTTCAAAAAATTTCATCCGGCTTCAGGAAAGAAACAAGAACGCGACAAGCGGCAAATAATCTTTCAAAG
>CAZANK010000015.1:0-16954 GCA_964486235.1 uncultured Prolixibacteraceae bacterium
TCCGGCATGACCAATATCGAAAACACGATCGTTGGAGGCGAAAATTTGCTGCATCGCCCGGGTATCGTCACTGTCCGATAAATTCCTGATCGCGTACGGACTACCACTGAGTGCGTGAATGATCAGAAGACGGTTTGAAATGCTTTTGGACGAAGGCAGGCTGATCGTGCCGTTGATGACTTTATCTGATTTTGAAAGAATATATTTCATTCGGATAAACAATTAACGCTTAGTGATTAATGATGGAAGAAGTTCCTAAGTTCCGGGCCTTACGACTCATGACTTACGACTGTTTTACAATTTCCTGTAATAATCCAGGGCTGCAAAGATCAGTTCTTTTGAGCAATCCTGGTTAATCTCGGCGCACCCTGTTTCCGAAAGAAGTGTGAAGTTGATGCGGCGGGCTTCATTCTTCTTATCATGGGTCATGAACTCGTATAAGGGTTCGTCGTCTTTTGCCGTTATTTCAAATTTTCCGTACCGCGCAAGTAACCAGGTCGAGATCGCTGTCATCGTTTGCGCAGACAAGCCGCATTGTACGGACGAGAGGTACAGTTCGCCAATCATGCCGTATACGACGGCATACCCGTGAAGAACAGGACGTCCCTGGTGAAGGGCGTAACTCTCAAATGCGTGGCCTATGGTATGCCCGAAGTTCAAAGCCTTACGGATGTTCTTCTCGGTCGGGTCATGTTGAACATGCCACTCTTTGATCGCGACAGAATGGGCGATAATTTCCTGAAGCGCTCGATAATCAATATTTTCCAGATCGAATTCCTGCAATTCCCTCCAGTGATCAGGGCTTTTTATAAGTCCATGCTTGATCATTTCAGCATATCCTGACAGGAAATTTTTCCGGTCAATGGTTTTTAGAAACGCGGTATTGATCAGCACGGCGTCGGGCTCTCTGAAAACGCCGATTTCATTTTTAAGTCCGTTAAAGTTGATCCCGGTCTTTCCCCCGATCGAAGCATCTACCTGGGCCAATAATGTCGTGGGAATGTTCACAAAGGCCATCCCCCGTTTAAAGGTCGAAGCGGCAAAACCGCCAAGGTCAGTCAGCATTCCTCCTCCGACATTGATAAGCAGCGACTTCCTGTCAGCGCCGTTTTTTGAAAGAAACGCCCATACCTGTTCAACAGAACGGATCGATTTGTTTGCTTCGCCTCCGGAAATGACAAGCTTTTTGATTCTGGCTTCGTCGATCAGCGACCGGATGTGGGGAAGGCAAACGTTATCCGGAACTTCTTCCGTCAGAAGAAATAGCTTTCCGGGGGGAAACCGGCCGATGATTCTTTTAAGTTCTGTTTCGATCTGCTGTGAAAAAATAACGGTTGAATTCATAGCGCAAGGAGACGTTCGTTTCTTATTGCTGCAAAGTTAATAATTAAGACGCAAGACACAAGACACTGTTGGACTTGAACGACGCCCCATGCCCCACGCCCCATGCCCGATCATCTTGCACCCATTGTTTTTTTAAAAAGAATTGGCTAAGTTTATCATAAAAAAGAAAACTAAGAATGGACACTTCTGATGATCTTTGTTTCCGGATTGCCTTATCGCTGGTTCCCGGGGTGGGGTTTGTGACCGCGAAGAACCTGCTGGCCTGGTTTGGCAGCGCGCGTGCGATTTTCAAAGCGAAAGAACAGACCTTGATGAAGGTCCCCGGGGTTGGCAGCGTCCTTGCGGGGAACATCGTTCACCAGCAGGTCCTTTCAAGGGCCGAAGCGGAAGTTGGTTTTATCAGGCGGCACCGGATCCGCACCTTTTTCTACCAGGATGAGGATTATCCTTCTCGTCTCAGGCAATGTGAGGATGCACCCCTGATCCTTTTTGCAAAAGGGGAAGTAAACCCCTTCTCCGGGAAAATGGTGGCCATCGTGGGCACGCGAAAGGCGACGGAGCATGGCCGGCGATTTTGCGATGAGTTGGTGGAAGGAATGGCGCGACATGGTGATTATTGTGTCATCAGCGGGCTCGCCTACGGAATTGATGTTGCCGCCCATAAAGCATGCCTGAAGCATGGCGTGAAAACAATCGGGGTGCTGGGTCATGGACTTGATCAGATTTATCCGTCACTACACAGGCCGGTCGCGGAGAAGATGTTAAAAAACGGTTGTCTGGTGACCGACTTCATAAGTCACACGGATATCGAACGGCAGAACTTTTTGCAGCGCAACCGGATCATCGCCGGCCTGGCTGACGCGGTGGTCATCGTCGAGTCGGCTGCCCGGGGCGGAGCCTTGGTGACAGCAGACATCGCCGGTTCCTATAACCGGGATGTCTTTGCTGTTCCCGGGCGGACAAGCGATCTTTATTCAAAGGGTTGCAATGAGCTGATCAAGCGCAATAAGGCCAGCCTGATCGAGAATCTCGATGATCTGGAGTACTTTATGTCCTGGCAGCCGGAGGTCGATCATGTACCGGCCGTTCAACCCCGGCTGTTCACGGAACTGGCTCCCGACGAGCAAAGTATCGTGAATGCCCTTGGTGAAAAAGCGCTGTCGATCGATGAAATCTGTCAATCGTCCATGATGCCTGCAGGGTTGGTTTCCTCGCTGTTACTTGGCCTTGAATTTCAGGGGGTTGTTATTAGTCTGCCCGGGAAAGTGTATAAGCTCAGGTTTTAAAAAGCCGGCAAATTGAAAAGAGCATGGCGGTGGCCGGAACACGGACTTGATTTGTGTCTTGATACCTGTCTGAATTCTCACGACTCATGGCTCACGACTCATGACTTCTTTCTATCTTTGCCCGATGATCACGTTTGAAGAATTAAAGGTTAGTAAATCCGTTTTAAAAGCGCTGAAGGAGGCCGGTTTTGAACAGGCTACTCCGATTCAGGAGAAAGCAATTCCTGTGATCCGTTCGGGAGCCGATGTGATAGGGATTGCCCAGACCGGAACCGGAAAAACGGCCGCGTACCTTGTTCCGCTGCTGATGAAGCTGGTGAAGGCCGAAGGCAGCGACCCCCGGGCATTGATCCTGGTTCCTACCCGCGAGTTGTCCATTCAGGTTGGAGAGGACATCGGGAAGCTGACCGCCTACCATAATTTGCGGCATGTGGCGGTTTATGGCGGCATTGGCTGGACCAAACATGCTGAACGCCTGAAACCGGGTGTTGATATTCTCGTCGCGACTCCCGGAAGGCTATGGGATTTGTACAAGGCCGGGGCTGTGTCGCTGAAGAAGATTAAAACATTGGTCATTGATGAGGCAGACCGCATGCTTGATATGGGGTTTATTCCGCAGATCAGGCAACTACTGGAAGTGATCCCGCCCAAACGGCAAAACCTTCTTTTTTCGGCGACCTTTAACGGGAAGGTGGAGGGGATAACCCGCGAATTTCTTGCCTTTCCCGAACGCATTGAAGTCGCCCCTTCAGCCACGCCCGCGTTGCTGGTCGGGCAATCCTACTATAAAGTACCGAACTACAGGACGAAGCTTAACCTGATTCGTGATTTGCTGAAGGATGAGGAAACGTTTAACCGGGTACTGATCTTTGTTACGACCAAAGAACATGCGGATCAGGTTTACCAGGTTATTCGGAGAAAGGCAGAGGGGGAAAAACGTATTCTTCATTCGAATAAAGGTCAGAATAGCCGGCTCAACGCCATTAACGCGTTCAAGAGCGGCGAAGTTCGTATTTTGATCTCAACCGATGTGTCGGCGCGCGGACTGGATGTGCCCCTGGTGTCGCACGTCATCAATTTTGATTTGCCTTTGCGTTACGAAGATTACGTCCACCGGATTGGACGCACGGCGAGGGCCAACAATACCGGTGAAGCGATTTCCCTGATCGATCCTGCTGAAGAATACCATTGGCAGAAAATCCAGGAGTTAATCCGGATGCCGGTCACGGAACATCAGATTCCCGGCGAAGTGGTCATAGAAACGACGATGAAATCAGAGCGCCAGCAACAACTGCGGGAAATAGACAGGCAAAGGAGGCTTGAAGACCCTGAATTCAAAGGTGCTTTCCACGAGACGAAACGACGCTCTTCTTTCCGCAAAGGAAGAAGCCGCCGACCGTAAATGCGCCTTCCCTCCGGCAACGGCATTTGAGCAGACGGGCTGTCTCACTCTTTCAGCAATTTCTCCAGGATGCTTTCCTTCGCTTTAAAGACGGTTCCGTGACGGGCTCCCTGGGGAAAGCTCAGGGAATTTGTGATGATCTCCCAGTCCCGGAGATCTTTGGAACGCACGGCACCTATATGATGACGCGTATATTCATCATAATACACCACCCAATAGCCGTCCACCTTTGCCACGGTAGGGCCCTCTGCCCAGTCCGGCGAAATGGGCATGCTCATAAGTTTATAACCGCCTGTCAGGGCGTTGCTCCTGGCGATCCGGATGTGCTTCCTGACAGGGTGCCTGGTTTCATCTTTCAAAAACATGAAATAATCCCCGTCAATTTTGCGGATGGTGGCATCAATCACATTAAAGCCTTCATCATAAAGCAATTCTGCCGGGCTGAAGGTTTTGAAGTCCCTGGTGATGGTATAATAGATCCGGTGGTCGTATTTTTCGTCACGGGTCGTGTCTTCCACGGAAAACCGGCCTGGAATGGTCGTGGACCAGTAAATCATGTAACCGTCCAGTTTTCTGTCGTAAATGATTTCCGGAGCCCAGCAATTCAACGCTTCCGCCTCCTGTTCCATCACCGGGATGTATTGTTGTTCCGACCAATGAATGAGGTCTTTGGAAGACGCATAGCCAATACCTTTTGCGTTCCAACTGACGGTCCATACCAGATGGAACTTTTTGTCCGGCCCGATCACGATGCATGGATCACGCATCAGTTTGTCTTTTGAAAGTTCGGGGACCAAAAAAGACTGGTCATTCTTTAGGGCATTCCAGTGATAGCCATCGCGACTAAACGCCAGGTGAAGTCCATCCTGTCCGTTATCCTTGAAGTATGAAAACAGGTAAACCTGGCCTTCGGGGCTTTGACAAGACGCAAATAAGGCTAGTAAAAAGTAGGACAGTAATGCTTTTGTTTTCATTTGCCGGTTGATTTACCCAAATTTAGCAATTATCTCTGATATCGTGCAAAAAAAAGCAGGCCTGCAAGACCTGCTTTCCCATTCGGGTTATCTCTATGACCGGATTCCGGCTAATAGAATTTGGATCTTTTATCTTCAATTTTCGCGGCCTTGCGTTGAGCCTCATACGCCTGGAAGTTCGCCCTGTAGCCAAGTGCCTGCGTTAAACGCTGTTGTTCTGCCTGTACGTCTTCGTCAGGAGTTTCGGTGAAAGAGACCACCTGAACCACGTAAATACCGCTGTTTCCCTTGATCGGCGAAGATAACTGATCTTTTTCAAGCGTAGTGACCGCCCCGGTGATGCCCGGTTCCACACCCAGCGCCGGGATGGTAAACATGTTGAAATTGATTCCATTGGCATCTTTCACTTCGGTATTTAGCTTCCGGGCGATGGCCTCCAGATCATCACCGGCTGCGGCTTCCTTCACTTTTGCAAGCAGCGCCTTCGCTTTAAGCTCCCTTCTTACAGCCAGTTCCACCCTTGGTCTGACTTCTTCGAAGGGAGCCACTCCTTCTTTGGTGATTGCCACGAGTGCGGCAATCACGAAGTTGTCACCAAACTCAAAGATCGTCGATCCTTCATTATTTTCAAGCAGGTCATTCACATCGGCCGAGTAAGCGGCGCGGACCAATGCGCGGGATTGCGGCAGCCCCATGATCTCCGGGTCATTTTCTTCGACGCGGGCCACTTTCTTCGAAAGCTTCTGGGCTTTGACTGCTTCCTGGAAAGCCTGGCCTGACTGACTTTCGCTGGCGAACTTACTGGCCTGCGCGTAGACTTTCTGGTAAGTCTGGGTGCTGGGTTCAATATTGCGGGTGAGAATGGCCAGCCTGACCTGTTTCACTTCTTTTCCTTTTTTCGTCGGTTGAACGAGGTGAACGCCAAATGGACTCGTCACCACATCAAGCTTGTTTATTTGTCCGTTAAAACAGGCCTCTTCGAATGGTTTTACCATCTGGTTCCGTCTGAACCATCCCAACTCACCCCCTTTGGCCGCAGAACCGGGGTCCTCTGAATACCGGGCAGCGAGACTGGCAAAGCCGGCCCCTTTTTCAATCAACAGTTTCAGACTGTCAGCCAAGGCCAACGCTTTTTCATAACTTCCTGCAGTCTCGGGTTTAAGCAGGATGTGGCGGGCCTGTACGGAATCCGGAAGATCGCTAAGATCATCCACTTTCGCCAGTTTATAAGCTTCCCCTTCCCGGTACGGTCCGTATACTTCGCCGGCTTTTCCTTGAAAGGCAAGTTCGGCAAGTTCGGGGGTCAGCTCTTCTTTTTTCTGATAGGTGTTCTCAAACCGGACATCCGAGTTGACATTTATATATTCTTCATTGTTCTGGACCGATGCAAATTCGCTCTTGATATCTTCCATCCATTTCCTCGTATTTTGATCATCTTCCGGCGTGGCAGTAACAGGAAAAACAAGGTATTCGATGGTCCGCGATGCCGTATGCTTGTATTCATCCTGATGAGCCTTATAGTATTCGCCCAACTCTCTGTCGCTTACCTTAACGGCGCTGTCGGGCATGGAAGAATATGGTATTTGGATATACCGGATATTCGCGGATTTATTTTTTAACTTTAATTCGAAGGCGGCATCGGCATTGGTCACATAGAGTCCCTGGCGGATCAGATTGTTGTACTTGGTCAGTGTCCTTTCTTTTTTGATCTGGTCTTCAATATAAAGCCAGTAAGCTTTCTGTTCGGGAGTGGCATGGCTGTCCAGCGATTTCAGAAACTGCAGGATTGCCGACTTGTCGATCTGTCCGGTTTGGGAATTGGTGAAAAGCTGCTGGATAATGGGATGAATATTTGAACCCTGGATCATGTCAAATAATTCTTCCGAGCTTACGGTCAATCCCAGCTCGTCATAAAGATCACCCATCACAGCTTCCCGGACAACTTCCTGCCAAACCTGCTCCCGGACCTGCATCCAGGCCTTGTCGTCAAGTTGGGTTCGTCCGCTGTTCATCTTGTAAATCTCGGCAGTCTCCTCAATTCTTCTCTGAAAATCAGGATATTGGATCGATGTTCCGTTAATCTCAGCCACTTCCATTTGGGAAGGCTTCATTAATGAACTCCCGGCGTTTAACATGTCACCCAGGATGAAAGCAACTAATGCCAGACCAATAACAACTGCTACTAATATACCAGCACGATTTCGTATTCTCTGTAAGGTAGCCATTTAACGAAAATTAATTGAATGTTTTTTTTAATTTTTGCGCTACGAAGATAATAATTTTAAATGAACCAATTCAATTCTGGTATTGGTTGCTTTTAATATTTTAAAACGATACGGGCCAATTGTGACCAGCGTATTGATCTTTGGGATACTTTCGCGGTGAAAAAGGATATACCCGGCCAGCGTTTCATAATTTTCGTCCGGTGGAAATCCAAGATGGTATTTTTCGTTGATCAGATCCAGGTCGATGCGTGCCGAAAAAATGTATTCACCGGCACTGATCTGCTTTTCAATCCAGTCAACCGTGTCATGTTCATCTTCAATCTCCCCAAAACTTTATCCCCGGCTGTCTTCGCTCGTTACCCTCCCCGACGTTCCCCCACACTCGTCTACGACGATCGCGATACTCCGGTGTTGCTGGATGAAAATATGCAACAACCTGCCGGCCGTCATGGTCTCAGGGACCATGAGAACGTCTTTCATGGCCGAGTGGATGGACTGCGGCTTTGAAAAAATGGCCGAATGATGGACATAACCGACCACGTGGTCAATATCGTCCTGGTAAAAGAGAATCCTGGAGTAGCCTGTTTCAATGAATTTCCGTCTCAAATCCTCCAGCCCGGAATGAATGTCGAGAGCGGCCATCTCGGTGCGGGGAACCATGATTTCGCGTAACTTGACTTTTGAAAAACCCAGGGCATTGCGGAAAAGTTTCACGCCGCTGGTGTTGGTTTCGTTATGAACGAAAAGGGGTTCCTCTTTTTCGGGGACGCGGCGTCCGTCGCCTGCTCCGTTTATGCGCTGGTGTTCCTGCGGTGTGGGGGCAGGGAAGCTTCCGGAAATCCGGATGAATAGGTTTGTCACCGGATAAAACAGAACATAAAACAGCAGGAGCGGAGTCGCGAAGAACCTTAAGACCAGTGCCGGGTTAAACCGGAACAGGATATCGGAGAGCATCTCTGAAGTGATCAGGATAACCAGTGTGGCAACGATGGTTTGTGCGGCAAGCACGGCCAGGTCGTTACCAAGAATGCGATAAAAAGCGGGTTCAAGCAAGAGGGAGAAGAATACCCCGAAAACAACCAGCGAAATCAGATATCCCATCCGCATCGTTGCGTGATATTGCCCGGGGGCCCTGGCAAGAAATGAGCGCATGCGCGAAGTGGCCGGATGCAGATTTTTGTCGGGCACGAGACCCAGCTTAGCGGCCGATGCGAAGGCAATCTCCATTCCGGAAAAAAAGGCAGCGAAAACAATCGAAATCAGGATGATGATGAGCGTTCCCATGTTTACTCCGTTACCTCCAGATACAGGACACCCCTGACTTTCTTAACCTGCCAGTTCGCCATGTTTGCATCCGATTCAAATCCGATTCCGTTAATGATTTGATCTGCACGGATGATCTTCACAAATTTGTCCGAGTATATCTTCCCCGTCTTCCGTTCCCAGTTCAGTTCTTCGGTTTTGAGCGTGTCCCCGTCCTGGTTGACGACCACCACGTTGTTTTTTGCAATCCACTTCTCCTGTTTGTCAAGATACCGGGCATAATCGGAAGTGATCCGGGAATCGACCTGCCTGTTTGGCCCGAAGCGTTCAATTTTTACCCCCTGGGGAAACTCGGTAAAGGGTTCTCCGTCTTCTTCATTGTATTGGATCATCAGCGGTGTGATGAGTTTGGATTGAATGACCCCGGAGTCCGAATAAATGGCTTCGAAATTTTCGGCTTCCATCCCAGGCAGCCTGTCGCTGGCCGACAATTCCTTGATCCGCTCAATTTTATTCTCACACGAAAAGAAAAGCACTGCAATTCCCAGAAGAAATGCAATGCTTTTACAGAAAAATATCCGTGGCCTGTATGTGTTATCTTCTTGCACGTATCCTGCTTGATTCATTAATCCAACTACCGAAGGTAATGGTTTGTCCATCCTGGTATCCTCCGAAGAATAAGGTCTCCTTATCGGGGAAGTAAACCCGGTAGGTGTTGATTTTGTTGTTGGCCTCCGAAAAGACCTCCGGGTCTACCCGTTTGGCTTTTTCATAATAATCAACCGCAAGCCAGTACAGTGAAAGGTGATCGAACTCTTCTTTCCCGTAGTTTTTGCTGTAATGGGCGTAAATATCACCAATCAGGATCAGCGCCTTCCCATGATTGGGGTTGTTTTCCAGTGCTTTTCGGGCATACGCGCGTGCCTGTTGAAAATTATTCTCCTTCGCGAAGGTGAGGACCCCGAGCTCGTAATAGCACTTGGCGAGCAATTCCTTGTCTGTTTCGGAGGCAACAGCATTTTGATAGTATTCCTTGGCTTTATTGAATTCGTCGCGCCGCATGAACAGGCGTGCCATGTTAAAGGCTGCTTCGGGTGACGGGTCGAGTGCGTAGAGTTGTTCCGACGCGCGGGCCCACAGGTCGCTGCCGGTGCACTCCTGTTTGCCCAAAACACGGAGCATATTCTTCAGTGCATCGACGTCTTTCGAGATCTCTTCAAACTTCGGTTCATACAGCGCGATCAACGCTTCACAGTCGGCCGCCCCACTGGTTTGGAATAACCTGTCGATTTCTGTTTTCGCGGTGGTATACTTTTCACTTTCAGGCTCTTTTGCCAAACCTGTGTCCACAATTGCGGAAACCAACGCGTAATTGCTGCTGACATCTTCCTTCTTTAGTTCTTCCATGCTGAAAAGGCGTCTTGTTACCTGCATGAAAAAAACCAGAACGGCCATTTCCGTTTCATTCTTTTCCAGGTCAATCGCCTGTTTCAGGTCATTGTACCCCGTTTTCAAAACCGCCTTCAGCTCGTCATCGGTCAGTTCCTGATTCTCCAACTTATATTTCAGGTAGTCAGTTGCTTTCCTTCCCAGCACGAATCCTTTCTGGTCAAAATATTTGATCCTCCGGTCGTAGACCATCATCAACGAATCGGTATATGCGTCTTTCGTGGCCTGGTCCGAAGACGACTCGATAAAGGTGGAATACATGTTTGCACCATGAATGTATATGTTGATAGAGGATTTCGGATATTTCAGGAATACCAGTCTCCACGGGCCCATCGCCGATTTGTAATCTTTCTGTTTGTATGCCTGGTCGTACATCGTGTAACTGCTCATGAACCCGGTGACCTTCGCTTTCACCAGTTGTTCGCTCGTCCTCGTGTCAACACCTGCTTCACTTGGCTCTTCCGTCCGGGGTTCCGGCAATTCGCCGTCAAAACTGAAATCAATGACATCGCCGGAATTATTTTCGATGTCAAGCTTCCGCGAGTCATCGATGAAGGTAAATTTCAGGTATTTACTTTTAGCATCGGCCGTTATTTTGTATTTCCCGTCAAAGCTGGTCATAAATACGTCTGAAGACTTGTGCGCTTCGACGGTCACTCCGGCTGCAACTTTACCCTCCCTGTAAACAGTTCCCGTGATTACCCTTTGTGCGTAAGCGGACACGCCCACCAGCACAACCAGAACCAATGTAAATAGTCTTGTTTTTGATAGCAAAGAATTCATCTTATCTTATTTTTTAGTTTTTTGACTTAATCATTCAAGCTGTCAAAAGTAATTTAAATTCCGAATAAATAATACGAAAAATTCGATCAATGACAACTTCGCTGCCAGGCTTTTGTAAATATTTTCAAAGAAAAGTCTTCGCAGAGGTTTAAACTCAAAATACATGCCAATTTAACCGTTATACTCCAGAACTTTGTTTAAACCGAACAACGCCAGGTTGAATTGTGCAAAGATGGTTCTTTTTACATTTTTATCCAAGAATACCGTATCGCCGCCTGTTAAAATAACGCTTAAATTTTGGTAAACCGTGTTAAAATAGTCAATGGTCTGTTCGACTTCAAAAATGAATCCTTGCTGAACACCTGCCCTTATGGCTGATTCCGTATCCTTCCCTAAACGCTGAAACTTCGGATTGGCGCAGATTAACGGCAGTTTCCCCGTGAAATGATGCAGCGATTTAAAGCGCATTTCCAGTCCCGGAGAGATATTTCCCCCCAGGTATTCGTTATTTTTTGTTACCAGGTCATAGGTGATCGCGGTGCCGGCATCGATGACCAGCAGATCTTTGCCGGGAAAGAGGCATGAAGCGCCTATGGCTGCGGCCAGTCTGTCGTGACCGAGGGTTTCGGGAGTCCGGTAAAGGTTGATGATTGGAACAGGGGTATGATGATCAAATTCAATAAACCGTGCAAACGAATTGCGCAGGAAATCCCTGATTTCCACGGGATAATCGCGGACTGATGAAAGGATCGCCTGATGAAGCTGCGGGTAATCGTCCAGCAATAGCTTTAACGGATCTGTTTTCAGTTCATCAAGCGGGACTTGAAGCATCAGGTCATGGTTATGAAAGAGGGCCAGCTTTATGCGGGTATTTCCGATGTCAATGACCAGGTTCATGGTTCGATCCGCTGACTGATGTCCAGTGCCTTCACGGAATGGGTCAGCGCCCCGATGGAGATATAATCCACTCCGGTTGCTGCCACGTCTTTCAAACGATCAAGGGTCATATTCCCGGACGCCTCAACTTTTGCCTGTCCGCGAATCAGTTTGACTGCCCGCGCCATGGTTTCAATGTTCATGTTGTCGAGCATAATGATGTCGGCGCCGGCATCAAGGGCTTGTTGCACCTGCTCCAGTGTGGTGGTTTCCACTTCTATCCGGATGCCTGGCGTGACCTTTTTTCTGATTTGTTCGATTGCTGCCGGGATTCCTCCCGCCACCTCGATGTGGTTGTCTTTGATCATGACCATGTCAAATAATCCTGTCCGGTGGTTGGTCGCACCACCCGTTTTTACAGCGTATTTATCGAGCAACCGGAATCCGGGCGCGGTTTTGCGGGTGTCAAGAATGACCGTTTTGTAGCCTGCCACGGCCCGGGCGCACGTTGCTGAAAGCGTGGCGATGCCCGACATCCGCTGAAGAAAATTGAGGGCGGTCCGTTCGCCGGTGAGCAACGCGCGGTATCCGGCCTCAAAACAAACCAGGATGTCCCCTTTATTCACGTGGTCTCCGTCGCGGACCCGCGGCTCCCACACCAACGCCGGGTCCAGCCTCCTGAAAACCATTTCAGCCACCTCGAGGCCTGCCACGACACCTCCGGCCTTGGCAACCATCGTCGCTTTTCTCCTGATCTCGGGAGGGACCAGATTGTCTGTCGTCACGTCGCCTGTGGCGATGTCCTCTTCCATGGCCAGGTTGATCAGTTTTTCCGCTGCTTCGATTTCCTTACCGTTCATTCTTTTATAGGTATAAATTCAGGGTCTTGATCTTTCTGCAAAACAATGTGTAACCGGTATTCAGGCTCTTCCTGCTTGTACTCTTCGCGGATGTGGCCGCCCCTGCTTTCTTTTCTCAAAAGAGCAGATTGGATGATCAGCTCGCATATCCGGGTCACCTGTTTGCATTTAAGCAGGTTATAATCAGGGATGCCGGGGTTGGTCTTCGATTCGATTTCCTTCAGCCGGGTTAACGCATCCTGCAGGTCCTGCCCATTTCTAACAATGCCAACCTTGGACGACATGAGGTCGGCGATTTCATTTTTGATCCGGAGAAAAAACGCTTCGTATTCCTTGAGGTTTGTCATCACGGTCTGAGCGGGCACCGCGGCATGCGTTGCCGTACAGGAAGCCGCTTTCCCGCTTGCCCGCTTCCCGAACACGAGACATTCGAGCAATGAATTGCTGGCCAGTCGGTTTGCACCCATCACGCCTGTGGATGCCACTTCGCCGCAAGCGAATAATCCGGGGACATTCGTTTCTCCGTTCAGGTCTGTCTTGATCCCTCCGACCATATAGTGAGCCGCCGGGGCGATTGGCAACAGGTCGGTGGTCATGTCGTAGCCAAATTCGGCCAGCTTTTTGCTGATATTGGAGAACCGGTTCCTGATGGTTTCCGGATTCAGGTGCCGGAGAGAGAGAAACACAAACGGACAGCGGTCTTTCTTCATTTGCTGATAAATGGAGAAAGCCACGACATCCCGGGGGGCCAGTTCTGCCAACGGATGTATTTCCTTCATAAAACGTTCGCCTTTTCTATTCAGCAACCACGCGCCTTCACCCCGCACGGCTTCACTGATCAGAAAGGCGTCCTGATTCTCGATGCAAAGGGCCGACGGGTGGAACTGGATGAATTCCATATCTTCCAACTGCGCCCCCGCTTCGTAGGCCAGGGCAATTCCGTCACCGGTAGCGGTATGGGGATTGGTTGTCCTGCTGAAAATCCGCGAGAGCCCCCCGGTAGCCAGGATACAGGCGGGCGCTTCAAAAATAAGGTTGTCGCCGGTTGTGAAATCCAGGGCCTGTGCGCCCGCGCAGACCCCGTCCTGGATGATCAGCCTGGTAATTGCGGTGAATTCAAATACGGTGATGTTTTTTTGTTCAAGAACGTTCTTCAGCATGAAACAGGTAAGCTCTTTGCCTGTGGCATCGCCGCCGGCGTGCAAAATTCTTCTCTTGCTGTGACCGCCTTCCAGCCCAAGCACCAGTTTCCCGTTTACCTTGTCAAACTGCATCCCCATCCCAATGAGTTCGAGGATCCGGTCGCGACCTTCACGCACGAGGATTTCTACCGCTTCCTTTTCACACAGACCACGTCCCGCAACCAGCGTATCTTCAATATGCAGCGCCGTTGAATCATCCTCTCCGATGACTCCTGCAATGCCACCCTGGGCATAATAAGAATTGCTGGTATCCAGCTCAGATTTGGTGATCAGGGCCACTGAGCCAAATCTTGACGCATAGTAGGCGGCGGTGAGACCTGCCAGGCCACTGCCGGCAATGATGGTGTCGAACTTTTTCCTTTGCATGGGAACTGCAAGTGTCTTTGGTTAATCGGACGGTAAAGGTACAAAAACTGTGAATACGCGTTGCATTTGCCCGTGCAGATCAGCCTAAAAATGCAGCTCCGGCGGAATGCGATGAGCAAACCGTTTCAGTCAGGACGAAAAAAAGGGCTGTCTGCACAGCCCTTTTCCCCTTTTCAAAAGAAAAGGTCATTGTAGTTCTTTTATCTTGATGCTTTTATAGAAAACATCGTCCCCATGATCCTGCAGGGCAATATACCCTTCTTCAGCGACGTTCGCAAAATTCTCGTTCAATGCCGGGAATTTACTGTCGGCGACCATCGCCTTCCAGTCGTCGGTCCACAGATGATATTCAACGACGGTTTCGCCGTTTTGCTTATGAACAACAGTGCCCTTATAGCAAATGATTTCAACACTGTTCCATTCGCCTGCGGGTTTCGCATTCTGAGGCTTTGCAGGAATCATGTCATACAATGACCCTGCCTGGCGGTTTCCGTCTTTCCCCAGCAACGCATCCGGATGACGTTCATTATCCAGCACCTGCATTTCGGGTGCAGTCTTGTAAATGGGCCAATCGGCCACTTCCTGTCCAAGATAGAAGATCCCCGAATTTCCGCCTTCAGAAATCTTCCATTCCAGTTTGAGGTGGAAATTCTTGAATTTTTTGTCATACAGGATATCGCCGCCATTGTCAGCTCCCGCTTCACCTCTTCCTGATCCCTGGCACATTAAAGTCCCGTTTTCGACTTTCCATGCACCTGGAACAATTGTTTTATTAACGCCACGCCATCCCTCGGCATCCTGGCCGTTAAACAGTAATACCCAGCCGTCTTCTTTTTCCTTGCTGGTCAATGTGTTGTCAACTGCCACTTCCTCAACCCGGACAGTTTGCTGATCGTCTGCCGTTGTTTCGGCTTTTTTTTGCCCGCCTTTACACGAGACGGCAAAAAACAAAACTCCGGTTAACAGGTACGAAAAAACTTTTCTCATTGGACTTGAATTTTAAGTTATTGAATCATTCTTAAATGGTTTCGATTTCATTGACGAAATTAATAAAAATCTTCGCGATACAGAGCAGCGGTTCGTGAGAATCGCAAAGAAATGTAAAAACATGGAAGGTATTCATCCGTGCATTGTAGTTTTTACTATTTTCGATGGGATTTTTAACCCAGTTCTTTAACCGGATCGTTAAATGATTATTAACAAATGAAAGCTGAAAAATCAAAGCGGATAGGGATTTTGACCGCGGGAGGTGATTGTCCCGGATTGAATGCGGCCATCAGAGGCGTTGGAAAGACCGCCATTGTCAATTACGGAATGGAGGTGATCGGGTTTACAGCAGGTTTTTCCGGGCTCATTGAAAAGGATTATGTACAACTAAAGGAATCCAGCCTTTCGGGGATCTTAACATTGGGAGGGACCATCCTTGGAACTTCGCGCGAGAAGCCTTACAAGTTTGTAAAGGAAGGGGACAATGAAAAGCCCGAGCTGATCAAAAATAATTATCACGAACTGGGATTGGACGCCCTGGTCTGTATCGGAGGAAACGGGACCATGAAAACGGCCGACCGGCTGAGGAAGGAGGGACTGAACGTGATTGGGATTCCCAAGACGATCGACAATGACGTATGGGGTACCGATGTCACATTTGGTTTTGACTCTGCCATCCAGATTGCGACCGAAGCGATCGATCGTTTGCACACCACGGCCAACTCTCATCAGCGGGTGATGATTATCGAACTGATGGGGCATCATTCCGGGTGGATTGCGCTGTATGCAGGAATGGCCGGAGGAGGCGATATTATCCTTTTGCCCGAGCTGGACTATAGTATCCGCTCGGTGTGTAAGCGGATTGAAGAACGCTTTGACAGTAAAAAGGCCTATTCGATCGTTGTGGTCGCTGAAGGGATCAATCATCCCGGCGGCTCATCGGCAGGGCGCTATATCGCTGAGGCCATTCATACTTATACCGGGATTGAAACCCGCGAAACGGTGCTGGGATATGTTCAGCGGGGAGGGAGCCCCAGTCCGATGGACCGTATCCTCGCTACCCGTTATGGCGCGTTCGCCGCCCAATGTATTGCGGAAGGCGATTTTGGCACCATGGTTGCCATGAAGGACAACGATCTGGTCACAATCCCTCTTGGCGAGGTCAGCGACAGGATCAGGTTTGTGGAAAATGATCATCCGTTGATCATCAAGGCAAGACAAATGGGTGTGTCGTTTGGCGACGGGTGAGGATCCGTTGCCGATCCCCCCGGTAGTAACGGGTGGGCGATTCAGTACACCGGAGGGTTACTGTTTTTCGACGGTCGCGCTGAAACGGAAACCGATCCCGTGGATGTTCAGGATCCTGATCGCGGGATCTCCGTTCAGGTATTTTCGCAGGCGCGAGATAAAAACGTCAAGGCTGCGGCCAAGGTAATAATCGTCCGATCCCCATACATTTTTCAAGATATCGGATCGGCTGAGGACGGTGTTGGGGTGTTCACAGAAATATTTCAAAAGCTGCGCCTCTTTATACGTCAACGTTTTGCAGGTGTTTTGGTGCAGGAGCGTGAGATTGTCATAATAGAAATCGAAAAGTCCTATTTTGTAGCTTTTGATTTCGTGCAGGAGCGTGTCGATGGGTTGACTGCGTTTTATAAACACCTTGATCCTCATCAGCAATTCTTCCATACTGAAGGGTTTGGTGATGTAATCGTCGGCACCCATGGCAAACCCGTTGATCTTGTCTTCGGGAAGCGATTTTGCCGTCAGAAACAAAATCGGCACCAACTGATTGATCCCCCTTATTTTTCCGGC
Source organism: uncultured Prolixibacteraceae bacterium (assembly GCA_964486235.1). Classification (GTDB taxonomy): domain Bacteria; phylum Bacteroidota; class Bacteroidia; order Bacteroidales; family Prolixibacteraceae; genus JBCFBK01. The sequence goes on from CAZANK010000015.1 coordinate 16,833, forward strand.
CAGGGAAAAACCGTCCAGTTTGGGTAACATCACATCCAGCAGACAGAGATCGAACTCTTCACCGGTGAAAATCCGAAATGCTGAATCCCCGTCGCCGGTTTCAGTCACCTGATAACCGGCGC
>CAZANK010000016.1:0-16916 GCA_964486235.1 uncultured Prolixibacteraceae bacterium
CAGGGACCCGGATGCTGCCTGAAACCATGCCCGATGAAAAGGGATAGTCTTCTTCGGCAACCACCTGTCCGTCGTCCGTGTACAGGCTGACCGTTAACCCGGATTCGCCGCTGTACAGTCCCTGCGCCGGAAGGCTTCCTGCCAGGGCGTTGAAGGAAACCGACTCGCCGGGTTTATACACGTCCTTATCAGTGATCAGGCAGACTCGTTCCACAGCCCGGTGTTCGAAAAAGCTGATCAATCGATCATGGGTCTTTTTGATGACCGTCTCGTGCTGAGCCTGGCTTCCAACCCGGCAGACAGCCAGCAACAGGAATACGCAAAGGTGTTTTATCTTTATCATTTCATTGGGTTTTACTCTTGTTTCAGGGGCCCTTCCCGGGAATTCCCGCCAGTGAGATTGATCGTTTTCAGCGCTTTTCGTAAGTCATCTTCCGGCTGAATGATATTATAGTCGCCCCAAAATTCCTGGTCATAATCGATAATCATCTCTGTAAAAATGTCGGTCGGCAAAAACGTTTCCTCTTTGTCAAAACGTTTTAAGCTGGTTTTCTCCATGCTGGTCACCAACAGGTCGGAAATGCTGTGGAAGACAGAATTGATCCTGTCATTCCGGCTTCTTACGCGGAACCGCGCGGATGTCTGCGCCGAACTTAATGACCACCAGTCCCCGTTGTTCCGGTAACTGACCCGGTAGTCCAGGTCAAGCGGTTTCACGTGAAACCCCCTGGGTTTTTTCCGGATGAGCGACTTGCGCGCATACTTCATCCCCACCCTGCTCAGGCTAAACTCGGCATGGACCAGGGCATAAGTTTCGCGGTCAATAAATAGTTTTCCTTCATAGCAGGGGAAGTCTATTTTACCGGCCGGTTCAAAAAGGATGACGAAGGCGGGTCTGCCCGCATAGTCGATCACGTAGTCCAGCTCATAGTTGTAGAACCTTCGGTATTCCCTGTCCAGGAAGGTGTCCAGCGTTCTGACCACATCCAGCTTGGTCATGTAAAACGGTCCGCCCTGCATTTTAAAATCGACCCATCTGAAGGGCTGCACATCCGGGCTTTTTCTTCCCTTCAGCAGGCGTATCCGGTCTTCGCGTAAAGGCTGATCATAAGGCGCCTTAAGGATGTCGATGACGGCTTCCGAAACGTTCACATAAGTTTTGTCCTGCAGCAATGTCTCCCGGTAAAAGGACGTCATCAGCCAATGTTCGTCCGGATAGTTTTCAGCGATCCGTTCTTCAAATTTATCCAGGATCATGACCGGATCGATCGCTGCCACCTCAATTTCGCGCAGCCGGATATCGACAGGCCGGAGCGCCATATCGACGGTTTCGCCCTTCATTGATTCCGGGTTGAGCGACTCCCGCTCAAACCCCATGCAAGAAAAGACAATTTTCTTCTTTTGGTAGTGTTGAGGGATCTTCAGTTCATACTGTCCATCCTTGTTGGTGATCGTTCCAAAGGGTTCATCCAGCACCGAGATGCCGGCATAAGGGATCACCTCTCCCGTTTCCGCATTGGTAACGGTCCCTGAAATCCGGACAATGCCGGGTGAAGCCACGTCGGGCCCGTTTGCGGGGACGGGCTTCTGCATCTTTTTCAGCGTAATAATGCACTGATCTCCCAGCTCTTCCATTTGAAACCCTTCACCCAGGACAGCCTTCAGGATTTCTCCTGCTTCCGTGTCGTCATAGTTGGCCGAAATAAGCCGGTCGGCATTCAGGATGGAAGGATCGTAGGAGAAGAAAACACCCGCGGACGATGAAATCGTGTCCAGCACGTTTCCCAGAGACAGCTTGTCCACCTGAAGGCTGATCTTTTTTTTAAGAATCACCTCCTTCCTCTCCTCCTGCGCTTGTGAAGAACACACGAGGCACCCGAGCAGGAAAAGGAACAGTATGGTGACGGCGATCCTCATCAAAAGATTTTCTGCAAGCTGAAATTTGCTGAAATTTCTTTGCCGTCCCTCAACACCGTCATCGAAATTTTCCGGTCTTCCTTACTCTGGAAAAGCAGGTTAATGTCATTTAGCGACAGCATCCGGTGATTGGTCTTGTTCACCGACAGGATCTGATCGTGTTCCATGAGGCCGGCATAAAAGGCCGGCGAGTCCTTGCGCACCTTGTCGATCGTGAAGACCGGCATTCCCGGGAACGGATTGGAAATATCCAGTCCGCTCATGTTATAGTTAAACTCCTCCTTCACTTTGTTGGTTGGTCTGAGTTTGATCTGCCGGTTGGGATAATCGATGGTCACGTAAAACCGTCGCAGGATCTCCGCGCCGAGCGTCCCGTTACGGTCGTCCGAAATGATCCGGTCAACCAGTTCCGCCTCCGGGAAGGCCACAATCGGTTCATAAAGGACCAGTGGTCCGACCCAAATCCCGCCGATACGTCCTTTTTTCCCATAGAGATCGCCGCTCAAACCCCGGCCAAGAAATGTTTCAATGTGGTTTTCAGGAATATTGATCCGATCGTCCGAGCTGGTCGACAGCCAAATGGCATCGCTGGCTCCGGTATCAACCAGCAGCTTGACCGGCACCGACTCGTTTTTATCGGTCATGATCGTTGTGCGCACGTACGGTTTGTTATGCTCAAAGTGCAAGGGCATCACAATGTCCTTGTTGTTCACCCGTTCCTTGTAATACTTTGGTTTCACCAGCGTCAGCTTGTTGGCGCTGTAGTCAATCTCCGCGACAAAATCCTTGAACAGGTCAAACCCGATAAGTCCGTGCACCGGCAATCCGAGGATCTGCGAAATCTGAAAATGTTCGTCGATCACCATGTGGATCTCCTGATCATAGGATGCCAGTCCCTCAATTCGCATGGTATTATTGCCCGACCGGTAAGCGATGAGCGACTCTCCTTCACCCAGTCCCTTAATGGGAACGGGCTGCATATAATTCAGGTTCAACTTATTCACGTACGGAAGTTCCGTGATGATCGGGAAACGGACGCCGGTATCCAGGATAAAATTCAACGTGTCTGAGTCGTTGATGCTGACAGGAATGATGATCAGGTTGCTGGCCGTTTTGAAGTCGATGGTGACCGTTTTACTTCGCGGATTCTCAAAGGTAAAACGGTTTTTGCCGGGCATGATTTTCACCCGCGATTCATAATCCCTGGTTTCGCTCAAAGGGACATAATCCCTCACCACCAGAATATTATCCTCAATGTCGAAAATCAGGTAGTAATCCTTCATCAGCTTGTTCAGCACATAACGGATCGGTTTATTCGAAATATTCAGGCTCACCTGCTTTCCTTCCACCAACTTTGAATTATAGGAATAATCCAGGTTGAAATACGTGCAGATGCGTTCAATCACATTGGCCAGCGACTCATTTTCAGCATAAATGCTGATATTCTGGTCCAGGACCGGCTTTTCCTGTTTCGTCTCCTGTGCATGAACAACCGCGAAACTCATGGCCAGCCACAGTGTCGCCATCAGGCACACAATCCGGTTGTTTAACGCTCTCTTGTCCATCTTCTTCAAATTTAAGTCCGATCAGCTATTTGGTATTCCCCGGTTCGTCACCGGCTTCCGCGAAATCCCCAAAATGGCTTTTCCTGATTGATCAATCTTTCAACACATACGCATCATCCACCGCTTCGACCTTCAGATCATGCGTCAACGAAATTACCTTCAGGATAAAATCGAGTGAACGATCCTCAAAATGAGCCGTGAGCAGCAATTTTTCCAACTGCGGGTCACTTGCTTTGACTTGTACGCGGTAGACTTTGTTTAATTGCGCCATCACCTCTTTCAAGGATGTTTTGGTAAAAACAAAGCGGCGTGTTTTCCAGGCAAGGAAATTGGGGTTGTCATTCCTGCTTTTCTGCATTTCCCCGCCCGCGGTTTTCACGGTCCCGCGTTCCCCCGGGTCCAGGATCATCTCGCGGACAACTGCCGTGGATGCCTTCGTCTTGGAGATCCGGACCTTTCCCGTTTCGACGACCACTTCCACTTCGTCATTTCCGGGGTAGGCATTCACATTGAAGCTTGTCCCCAACACGTTGATGGTTGCGTCGCCGGCATGGATGACAAAAGGGCGGGAAGCGTCGGGGTGAACTTCAAAAAAGGCCTCCCCTTCAATGCTGACTTCCCGGACATCACGGTCAAACCTGCCGGGATAATTCATTTTCGAATCATGGTTGAGGGTCACCATCGTGCCGTCTGCCAGTTGGATTTTTGAATGTCCGTACTGATCGACGGTCACGCCCGATTGCCGGGTTGCTTCCTGCTTGCCCGTACCCACAAAAAATGCGGCCGACGCCACCAGCAAAGCCAGCACGGCCGCGGCGGCAACTTTCAGGACAGGCCGGGTTTGCCCTATTCCCCTCCGTGTTGCAGGGGACTGGTATCCGGATTGTTTCAACTGTTGAAACGCGCGCTCCGTGTCAAACTGCTTCAGCCGGAAATACAAGTCGATCTCCTTCGCCGTTTTGACGATCTCAACCGCGGGGCCTTCCGGGTGACCGGAAAGCGACGCTGTGCCATCGCTTTTATCGTACAGATCTCTGGCGATGGCAATCCATTCTTCTTCCGTCATGTGTTTTGTTTTCTCCATACCCTGAAAAGACAGTTATCTCCGGGAGATACCCTGAACCGGATTACAGATAATCGCTGTAATCTTTCAGCATTTCCCGTAACTGCTTTAATGCCAATCCCATTTGCGTTTCGACGGTTTTGACTGAAATCCCAAGCCGGTTGGCAATCTCGTGGTATGTCAGTCGTTCCTCCCGGCTCAGCCTGAAAATCCCGCGTCGTTTTTCCGGTAAGGCACAGATGCTTTCTTCGATTTTTCGGCGCAAACCCACTTCCAGGAAGAAAGCGTCAGGATCATGGGCCGAAAACGATTCCCGTTGAACCTGCTCGTGATAACGTCTTTCCACCTTCTCGTGCTCGATCACGTTTAATGATTGGTTTCTGACGGCATGGAAAAGATAATTTTTAACCGACGATCCGATCCGGAGCGTTTTTCGCGCCGACCAGATTTTCAGAAATACCTCCTGAACAATTTCTTCTGCTTTTTGGTGGTCATGCAGGATTCGGGAACTGAAAAGACACAACGGGGCATAATAGTGATGAAAAAGTTGCTCAAAAGCAGCTTCGTTGTCGTTTTTCAACGCCTGAAACAAATCACGGTCTTTCAATCCTTCCATACAATCGTTACAAAAACTGCCACCAGGCTAAGGTATTCAAAAACATCCTTTAAACCTCAAAAAACCGTCAGAATTACAAGCTATTCTACAACATCTTCCTTTTTTGGTTTTTACCCTCAAAACCGGTTCATTCAAGGAATTTTCAAAAAAAGTCAGGAAACCGACAACAATCTTATTTGATCTATCGTTTATATAGGTAGTCTAAAAAAATGAAGTATGAAAAGAGTTATTTTAGCATCGTTGTTTGTCTGCACCGCGTTTATCTATGGGAACGCGCAGGATTATCAAACCGGGATCGGCTTGCGGGCAGGGGCTTTTAGCGGACTGACGGTCAAGCATTTTGTGAACACCAGTCATGCCATTGAGGGAATCGTGTCGAGCCGGTGGGAAGGTATTGACATTGCCGGTTTGTATGAATTTCACCAACCGGCGTTTAACACGTCGGGCCTGAACTGGTACTATGGCGTGGGTGCCCATATTGGGTTCTGGGATGGCGGTCACAAGCATTTCGATCGCGATGGCGACAATCATACCATCCTAGGGATTAACGGGATCCTGGGACTTGAATTCAATTTTTCCCAGGCGCCGATCAACCTCAGCCTGGACTGGATGCCGACCTTCAACGTCACTGGCGATGATGAGTTCTGGGCCGACGGCGTGGCGCTTTCCATCCGGTATATTTTTTAAACAGGAATAAGGAGTTCGATTCCCGCTTTCACTTCGTGCCGGCGGGAATTCAAAACGAAAAGTCACACACCTTCCCGAAAGCGGCGGTCAGGTGGGCGCAGGCGGGGAATTTCCTCAAAGAAAGAGCGTCCTGGCTTCGCAAGGTATTTTGTTCTTTCTTCGCCGGACCCGCCGGCGATCATTTTTTGGCATTTTTTCTTTGAGCAGACGATTTTTCCATTATTTTTGCATCGCCGATTCAAGCCCGGGTGGCGGAATTGGTAGACGCGCTGGACTCAAAATCCAGTGATAGCGATATCGTGCGGGTTCGATTCCCGCCCCGGGTACAAAAAACCTCCTCAAAATCAATGATCCGGGGAGGTTTTTTCACAGCATAAAAAAGCCCCACCTAAAAATGATTAGGATGGGACTCTACTTTTATCTTCATTTTGTACACAGGAAAAACTTCAATTTTTTCAATCCGGGAATTAGTCCCCTGCGCGAAACGTTCGCGAACATGGTCCTCAACATACACGTCATGGTATGGTTTCACCGGAAACAATTGTACAGTAAATTCATCCGGGCCGCTGAATCCGAAATGCTTCAAACTGATTATCAACGCTTCTTCCCCAAAATTAAAATCATCGTAAACCAGTTTCCCGTTTTTGTACAAGGCAAGCATGTCACCTCGGTAATCCACTTTCAGAAACAGGTCGCGTACTGTATTACAGACCGAAAAAGCCGGGACTGATAACCGGTACGCTTTTGTATTGACGGAAGACTGGAACCGTACTCCGTACAACGGCCCCGGCTGTGGGTTTTGCCACACAACGGGGGTTTCAGAGAAAGGAACCGCTATGGCCGATGTCCAGTTGCTGTCGTCGAAATCAGCTTTTTCCCACCCGTTTTCTTCAATTGTGTTTGTTCTCCAGGTCAAATCGCTTGGCAACATTCCCACCCCACTCTTTTCGAGAATAAACAATCTTGCCAGTAAACCTCCCGCTCCGTTTTGGTTTTTCAGTTTCAGTCCGATGACATTACTTCCCTGCTGAACATAGCCCGTAAGATTGAGCAAGGTAACATTGTTATTTGTGTTAAAAACATCGAGTAAAGTCCCGTTGCAATAAACCGTAGCTTCGTCGTCGGGGGTAAATGCCAGATAAATTTCCGCTCCGGAAACCTTGTCGAGAATAAAATTTCTCCTGAAGAATGTTTGATCTCCCCCTGTCGCGTTCCAGATTTTTTCAGCCCCTTCGTACGGAAGCGGTGATAGTTGTTTCAATTTTTCCGGCACCGTGTCGCTATATTTCAAATATTTTGGCACTTTATTCTTTAACTCCTGATAACCGACCTTTAAAATTACAGGTTGGGTTTGAAACGTATATTGAAAAAACTGCCCTTGCCTGCCCGATTTCCTTACTCCCCATTCATTGGGAGCAGCGAACCCCATATCCGGAAAAACCGAAAGGTGAACCTGCGGGTCATTGGTTTTCTGAAAAACCAGTTGATCGCCGCTAATCAGTAAATCGGCATCAGTAATAACCAAAAAATCATGCCCATTGCGGGTGTATTTCCACGAGGCCAAAGCCTGTTCATTGTTCAGCACCAATATTTCGTAGGGTTTCCCGGATGCCGAACGGATATGGATGGCACCATCCAACCCGGGACTTTTTACCGTTACACGATACTTCCCGTCCGATTTCTCTACAGTGAACAACGCTTTACCAGCCTTCAGATTGGAGATGCCCGCCTCTTCGAAAACAAATTCTGCCCCTGCCGCACCCCGGAACACATAAAGGGTCTGAGCCGGAGTTTCAATTTTATTTATCAACTGCGCGGTCGAATAAATTAATTTGCTGCCCTCTATCTGCATATTGAAAGGCCATACCGTCATCGAGTTTCCAGGGAAACGGACTGGTTTTTCAGGAATTTTCATGGTATGGTTGCCATATTGGAGGGTAAGTTGAAAATCCTCCACCGGTTTCATATCAACATGGCGCTGGTAATTGCTCATAAAAATAAAACCGCTGTTGTTTTTTGCCCGAACAGCCACCCTTACCGTGTCCGCAGAACCAGCGAACTTCACCCTTTGCTCCGGGAAAAAAGCAGGCATCGGGGCCAGTATTTCCTGAAAATCGTTCAGAAAAGAATGCAGTAATTTGTATTCATAAAATGAAGGACGGAGGTTTTCCATCGCCCCTATCGGCGACTGGAAGTCGTAATTGATAACCGGCACATCATTCGGATAACCAGTTGCCCGGGATTCCTGTAAAGTTGAATGCTTCCCTATCGGGTTGATCCCTCCGTGGAACATGTAATAGCCCATGCCATTTAAACCCGATCCAAGACGGGTATAGGCAATGCCCAGCACATCCTTCCATTCTACTTTTATCCTGCGATGATAAGTGACCTGCATCCCGCCCCCTAATTCAGCAGAAAGCAGCGGGTACCTGTTGTTTACCTTCGTATCTATCTGCCCGAATAAATCGGCTCCAATTTCCTTGTCATTTTCAAGTGGGTTGAAAAAGAACACGCTTTTTATAAACTTTTTTGTATGCTGGTTCCAGGGCGAGTCGGGATACCCGCCAATGGGAGATAAAAAGTCCTGTTGATCGGGTGGACCCTGTGCAAAAGCCGAATAATAAGGAACATCCATCCCGGCATTTATTGCCATTGCTTTCAATGTAAGCATGTGTTGGTAAGCATCGTTACTTTTATAGGCAAGTTCATTTTCTAACTGTACGCCAATAATATTTCCGCCTTCTTTGTAATAAAAGCCATCTACCTGCCTGCCAATTTCATTGTAAAGCCTTTCCACGTATTTCAAATATCCGGGATCATTTTTTCGCAAACCAAACCCTTTTTTCTGAAGCCAGTCGGGAAACCCTCCACTCCGGATTTCGCCATGGCACCACGGGCCAATCCGAAGCCACACGTACATGCCGTGCTTCTTGCACAAATCGACAAAATCTCTCAAATTGTTGTTGTTTTCCCAATTGAAACTGTCTTCTTCCTCTTCCACCTGAATCCAGTATATATACGTGGAAATAACAGTTATCCCGGCTGATCTCATCTTCAGGATGGCTTCTTCCCATGTCGCCCGGGGAGTCCTCGAATAGTGCATTTCTCCCATTACCGGTATCCATGGACGGCCATTTTTTGTAAGATACAAATTGGTATACGACAACGAATCGCCCGACGGGGAAACATGACTTCCCCGGTGAAGGTGCCCAGTGTATAATTTATACTGGTCCCTGCTAATGTCTACCCGATACTGATTTTGTGCTTGCACATAGAAGCAGAGCTTCAGAAACAAAAAACTAAAAACTAAAACTTTCATAAATGATTTTTTTTGAGAAGATTTGACAACCCCTTTAACCGGGGAAATACGTTACCTTTTTTATGTTCCTATCAACCGTTTATTTTTCCAGAGAGGCCTCTTAAAAAGAAGCTCTGCTGTTGGTTTCGGCGGCTACTTTTATGCTCATTTCGTACAAAGGCGAAATCTCTGTTTTTTCAATCCGGGGATTGGCGCCTTCCATAAAGCGCTGGCGGACATGGCCTTCCACGTAAACCTTGTAATATGGTTTTACCGAAAACAGTTGCACCATAATTTCATCTTTCCTGCCCAGAGCAAGACTGTTCACGCTGAGTAACAGGTTCTCTTCGCCGTAATAAAAATCATCGTAAGCGAGTTTCCCGTTTTTGTACAAAGCCAGCATGTCGCCCCGGTAATCCAGTTTCAGGAACAGGTCGCGAACCGTTTTACGGGCAGCAAGGGCAGGAACTGATAGCCGGTATGTTTTTGTATTTACGGAAGGCTGGATCCGTACCCCGTATAACGGCCCCGGTTGCGGATTTTCCCAGGGCACAGCCATCCGGGGAAGCGGTACTTCCACTGCTCTTTCCCAACCACTGTCGTCAAAAACCGGTTGTTCCCAACCTGCGGACTGGGTTGTATTTACACGCCAAGTCGTATCACCGGAAATGGCGCTTATATTTTCGCCGTCAACGATAAATATCCGGGCAAGGAGCCCGCCGCTACTGTTCTGGTTTTTCAACTCAATGCTGATTGTATTTTCACCGTCCCTGGCATAGTTGCTTAAATTCAGAAAAGCAAGGTTATTATTCGCATTGAAAACATCAAGAAAGACACCATTGCAATAGACACGGGCTTCATCGTCGGGAGTAAAAGCAAGGTAAACCCGGGTTGTTTGATCCTTCCGGATGGTAAAATTCTTCCGGTAGAAAGTTTGTTCAGTGCCCTGACTGCCCCATATTTTCAATACCCCCCCGAACGGAGAAGGATATGTCCCCCTGATTTTCCCCAGATCGTTTTCGCTATATGCCAGATAATCCGGCAAGACTATCTTTTCTTCTGCAAACACAACTCTTGCATCGACCGGACGGGTATAGAACGTGTATTCGGAAAAGCAGCCAATGTTTTCCTTCTTTCTCATTTTCCATCCTTCAGGAGCCAAAAAATCCAACGATGGGTAAACGGAAAAACGGATTTCAGGTTTGTCTGTCTTCAAAAAAGTAAGGGTAGCACCATCTGCCAATAAATCAGCATCGGTAAGTATCAGGTGGCTGGTATTTCCTGAACTATACTTCCACGACTGCAACGCCTGTTCTTTAGTCAGTACCAAGATATCGTATTCCTTGCCCGAGACGGCCTCGACATACAACATACATTCTTTTCCCGGCTCTGTTGCAAAAAACGACAGGTGATCGCCCGAACGTTCAGCCGGGGAAAATCCTGTCCCCTCGCGCACTGTTTTCACACTTCGCCGATCGAATACCAGCTCAGCATTTTCATTTCCCCAGAAAACATACAACGGGCGATTCTCTGTTCCGGCCCGGTACAACAGTTGCGCCGTTGAATAAACCAACTTACTGCCTTCTATCTCCATGTTGAAAGGCCATATCATCATTGAATTTTCCGGAAAATAAACAGGTTCGCGCGGCACTTTCAATATTTCATTTCCACATTTGACCGAAACCTGGAAATTCTTCACCGGTTTCATATCGACATGGCGTTGGTAATTGCTCAGGAAAATAAACCCGCTGTTGTCCTTTGCCCGGACGGCAACTCTTACCGTGTCGGCAGAACCGGCGAACCTCACCCTTTGCTCAGGGAAAAAGGCAGGCTTCGGGGCCAGTATTTCCCCAAAGTCGTGCAGGAAAGCATGCAATAATTTAAATTCATAAAACGAAGGGCGGAGGTTTTCCATGGCCCCAATTGGCGACTGGAAATCGTAATGGATAATGGACAGGTAATTGGAGTAACCCGTCTGTCTTGATTCCTGAAGGGTCGAAAATTTTCCGGTCGGATTGATACCCCCGTGGAACATGTAGTAGCCCATCAGGTTGGCTCCCGAGCCTGTTTTTATATACGCCAGGCTGGTCACATCATAAGGATGGAACAAAGGGCGCCGGTGGTAGGTTATCTGGTTGCCGCCCCCCATTTCGGCTGTTGCAAAGGGGTATTGGTAAATATTCAGGTCAATCTCGTCGCTCTGATAATTCCCCAACAGGTCTTTACCGATGCGGGGGTCGTTCCCCAACGGGTTCATCAGGAAATTGTCCAGCGGGACAAGTTTGCGGGTATGCTGTTCCCACGGGGCGCCGGGATAGGCTCCCCATACTGGTATCAGTTCGTTTTGTTTCTGGTCAGAATTGGGCCAACCGGTGGCCGTATAATACGGGACATCGATACCCGCCCCGGTGGCCATCTTTTTCAGGGTAAGGATATGTTCCAACCCTTTCTCACTTTTAAAACCGTATTCATTTTCGATTTGTACGCCAATAATGAAGCCACCGTCTTTAAAATACAAACCAGAAAGCTGTTCGCCTATTTGCGCGAACAGACGTTGCACGTATCCAAGATATTCAGGGTCATTCTGCCTGGTTTTCGCCAGCTTTACCACCCAATCGGGGAAACCGCCATTGCGCATCTCTCCATGACACCACGGGCCGATCCGGGGAAAGAAATAAACCTTGTGTTTTGCACACAATTTTGCAAATTCACGCAGGTCATTGTCCCCGTTCCAGGTAAATACCCCTTTTTCTTCTTCGTGGCATATCCAGAAAACATACGAAGCAATAACATTGATGCCTGCCGATTTCATTTTCAGAATGGCTTCTTCCCATCGGTGGCGGGGCAGGCGAGAATAGTGTACCTCGCCCATTACCGGGTACCACGGCTTACCGTTATGCGTAAAATACAGGTTGGTGCAGCCAAAACTCTCGCCCGTCGGGGAAATATTGTTGCCCAACCGGAGATGGCCCGAATACAATTTGTACTGATCGGCACTGATATCGAACCGATACTGTGGCTGCAATTTCATTGAACCCGGAAGAAAACTAAGGGCAAGCAGCAGGTGCATGTGTTGCTTCATTGAGAAAAATATTATTTACCAAAGAGATACCGGAATGCCCACTTCGTTCAAGGGCATCCCGGGTGGCTTCTAATTAAAGTGCTCAGCTCCAAAACAGCCTCAAAAGACCAACCCCGTCAGTTGTCTTATTCTGTTTCTAATATCCAAAAACAGAGAACTCAGCCAAATGTGCATAGTAATAAGTCGTCGCAGGCGTTCGTGCCCCATTGAGCGCATATACTCTGATACGGCGTATTGGCAGCGCACCGTCGACGGCAAACGACTGAGGCCCATCCACAGCAGCGCATGTATAAGCGCCAATAGTTTGCCATGTCAACCCGTCGAGACTCCCTTCAAGAATAAAATTGGTAAAATAGTCGGCATTCCCTGACCTTCTGGTTAATTCAACCCTAGTTACCGTAACCGTCCGGTTCATCTCAAAAGCCAACCAGTGCGGATAACCAACTCTGTTGGTCGTATGGTTTGTATGCCAGAATGTCTTTTCATCATCATCGATCACCTTTTGCGGAGAACCGTTAGGAAGCTGCCCTGTAGGCTCGAATGAATCGGCTGTTGCCACCCATCCCGACTTGCTTATTTTTGCTGAAACCTGCTGCGGTACAAAAGCAGTATAAAAAGTATCTGTGCATAGCGGGGGGACGTAGACAGTCCGGATATAAATCTCATTCTGCGAATCAAAGTCTTCCAGAACAGAATTTGGCTGAGTTGTCAATGCTCGAAAGGTTTTAACAACTCCTGATGTGTCGACGTATTGTATGTCGGTTGCATAAGCGCCGTTTGACATGTCTGCCGCTCCCCAATCAATGACAATACGGTCATTGCTGAGAAGCTCACATTTCAATACCGGTCGGGTTACTAATCCCGCCTGATATTTGTCTCCGTATGGAGTACACAGCACTTCAACCGGGACAGATTGGTTCTCATACGCGTCGTATGCTACCAAAACAAAGGAGTAGGTTCTTTCTTCCAGCCCTTCAATCGTCGTGCTGACTAAATCCTGTACCAAAGGCGGGATATTGACCGACACAGAATCGGCACTGTTGTTCCACCAAATCCGAACCTTGGTTACTTTGGGATCTATCTGCCGCCAGGAAATTGTTACTCTTTTGAGACCGACCGTAACTGACGGAGTGACTTTGGTGATATACGTTATCCCCCCGGGTACAACAAAGTCTTTATACGTGCTATCCATCTCCTTGCAACTCATGAAGAAGCAGACTGCAAGAAGCAGTATCGTCAGACGCAATAAACTGAATTTCATATTATTCGATTGTTTTTGATTATAATTCATGTCTTTATGGCACAATTGTTCCCCAAAAATTAAGTTCAAGGATTACCATAAGCGCATCAGAGCCGTTGTAATTTGATAAAGCTTTAAACCGGATATATTGAAAAGCTTCAGAAGAGTTCTCCAGGACGAATTCTTCTCCCTGGACATTTGCATAATTGATATCTTCGGCAGTAACGGTGCCTTGCGGGCTCCCCGACGGCTTCCATGACTCAAATCTTCCCAAAAGCGTCCACTGATTCCATCCTCCGTCTGTGTCTGGCTGGTTTGATCCCCAAAGCTCAAATGACTTCACAGCGCCATCCTGGTAACAATGCGCGCCAGAATGCTGATGTGCTCTGATCCGGCTAACAATCACCTTCTGCCCCAGGTTAATCGTAATCCACTGCGGCATTGTACCTGTTCGGTATGTTCCATATCCATTATAACCATCGATCCGTCCATCGAACAACTTTTCCGGCTCCAAGCCAGGTTGTCCGGGGGCATCACCCGGCAACTTATGGATACTGATGGCCGTGCGGGGAATCTGTTCTTCATACCAGGGAGTTAACAACTTCACCAACGTGTCAGATTTGTTATTCCACCGATCGCGCAACAGTACCCCAAACTTCTTTTCAATCGACTCGTATCCCCTGACGGAGAAAGCTCCCCCGATAGACTTCGTATAGTACTTTATTACTGATGTCCAGGTATTTTGCAATGTTGTGTCCGCAATCACCTCTATCGCCAGATTTGCCTGTTCCGGGTTTTGAAAAGAGATTTTTACCCCGCCGAATGTCGGGTCTAAGGAAAGGGAGCTGAATACCGATTGCACGGCCGGAGGCAAAGGTTGTATCGAGAACACAACGGGTTCCGACATTCTTTCATTTTTGCCGACGCTGTACAGTTTCACTTCATGTTCCATCGTATCCCCATATCCTTCAACAATAATCGTATCGGTATGAAACGATGATTTCGTTTCTCTCACAACTCCAAGCTGTGTTTCATAAACAGCCTTTACATAAAATAAGTTTGGGTCCAATGGCAGCGTATAAGTAATAATTGCTCCTCCCGGTGTTGAAAGAGTCTGAATATTACTAACCTGTTCCGGAACCGGACTGTCTTCATCGGGTTTTGGAAGAAGCCTGTCTTCCATACAGCCATAATAGAGGAAAGCGATTAAAAACAGGAGACTAAATATTATCCTTTTCATATTTCTATGGTTTTTTAGTTTTCAGGAAACATGTATACACAAGTCACCACCCTATATTCTGGGTCAGTTTTCTGCCGCTGGCCTCAATTTCAGCTTCGGCTATTGGCCAGAAGTAATCCTTTAGGGAAAATGCTTGCCTGAATATTGTTACAGGCCTGTAATAAGCTGTCGCAGAAGACTGTTCCTGATCCCATCCGGTAACTGGCTTATTCATCTCTTCTGAAGCGATTCTCCACCGGCGCAGGTCCCAAAACCGTTGTCCTTCAAATGCCAGTTCAATTAGCCGTTCTTGCCGGATTATCTCACGCATACCATCTCTTGTTGTATGCTTGATCGGATTAGTGGAAAAGTTAGTCCACGAGGATTCGACCGCTTGAAGTCCCGCCCGTTCGCGCACAAGGTTAATATATTGGTAAACCTCCGTCCCCGGCCCCTGCGATTCATTTAATGCTTCAGCATACAACAAATACAAGTCAGCCAGGCGAATAATCGGCCACGGATAATTTACCACGGTAAAACTCTGCTGTATTCCGTAAATTACGTTTTGATAATTCATCAGCTTCTTGAGATATATTCCGGTAGAGGGATCAAAACTGATCTGGTTCTTCAGGCCATGAACCTGTCCCTTTTTACATTGCATGTAAAACAGATTTGTTGCTTTATCGTTATAAATACCCTGCCCATACCAGATACTGCCATCAAAACTCAAATCAGCATAAAAGCGAGGCTCCCTGTTGAAATTGAAAGATGCTGATAGGTAATCTTTTTTTACATAAAGCTTTTCATCAGCTTTCGAGGCCCTGACCAGATAACGATTGGTGTAATCCCAGGTTTTATCCTCATCTATCGGCACGCCATTTTCAGTATAAAATATTTCTGCGATTTTAAGCGGAACGCCGAGGGTTCCATAGGCCGCAGCATTGTCCAGGTAAAAAGGATCCCAGCGAGGAGCAGCTTGCCGCTGCAAATTGACGGTACGGGACCGTGACTGGGTGTTGGACCAAATAATTTCCTCATTCCATTGGCGACAAACACTATTCCTTATGCTCATCTGGGTCAAAATAGTATCAGTAAGACGATAAACCCCTTGTTCGATCGCATTATTGAAGTAATATAGCCTGTTCCCGGCCCGATGGCATATTTCGATTGCTTCCCGGCAGGCCACGGCAGCTGAATCCCATTTCTCCTTTGAGAAGGTTTTGTCGAAAAGTGGCGTTCCGTCACTGTTTTTGAGACTTTCCTGGTCACTATTCCCGTTAAATAATGGGCTTGCCGCAAAGACCAAGACTTTCGCCTTTAACGCTCTTGCGATGGGTTGTGTGATCCGTCCCAAGTCCTGTATTGGGTTTATGATTATCAAAGGCAGATCGGTTACCGCCTCATCAAGCAACTGTGCGATATAGCTGAAACAATCATCGACCGGATCACGAGACACTTTTACCGTCTCCACACCTGCATCGATCGGCAGGTTTTTCTTTATAAGAGGTATCGGCCCATACATTCTCAACAAATAAAAGTGGTAATAGGCCTTCAAAAACTTAACCTCAGAAATCCATTGCCGTTTCTCCGTTACTTCAATATCCGGCACTTTTTCAATATTTTCAAGAAAGATATTGCAATTACGTAACCCTCTGAACAATGATTTGGAACCACTCCAAAATCCGTTAAAATAAGGAGATACGGACGATTGCGCCCCCATGGCAAGATATAGGCGCCCACTGCCGCCCTGGCTTGGCATGGCATCCCATATCTCATCACCTCCTAACATTGCCGGGTCTTGTGCGATATCTCCGTCGAGCGGCATGAAAGAAAAACAGGTGAACAGGAATTTTTCGGCCTGTGTGCGATTAGCAAAAGCATTGTCGATTGTCGCCACGTTGTCGGGAACTACATCCAGATATTCTTTGCATGATCCAAAGATGACCAAAACAGCCAACAGGAGAATCCGTTCAAGAAGCGTTTTCGTGTATCCTGCTTTCATTTTATACAATTTAAAAAACTCCATAAAATATGTTAATTAAAATTAATATTTAAACCAACGTTAATTACCCGTTGCACGGGATAATCCAATCCATTGCCTCCCATTTCCACATCCCAGATTTTAAATTTTGTAAAATTCATTAGGTTAGTCCCGGTAACATATACTCTCAAAGTTCAGATTACCTGACCTTTCTTTTTTAACCAGCAGTTTATCAATAAATAACACAA
>CAZANK010000017.1:0-16876 GCA_964486235.1 uncultured Prolixibacteraceae bacterium
CCTACTCCGCTGCCCCCGATGATGCCAACCAGGTCGCCCGAACGTTCCTGGAAACTAAAGGGGTGAAGACCGCGTACCCGCTTATTGAAACGGTATTCAATCTTCTCCGCATTAAATACGATCAACGGTTTCCCCGGGTCCTGGATGAACCGTGTCATGATGCTGCTGTAATAAATCGGGATGATCCGTGAAGTCTTCAGTATCCCTCCCGGCGGAAAGATGTATAAACGGTTCTGGGTGAGCCGGTGCCCGTTCATGTACATGTTTCGCTGGCCCCGGTATTGAAAGAACAAGGTGTTGATACTTGGTATCCGGATCAACTCCAGCTCCACCTGCTGGTTTTCACGGGTGAGGTGTTTGACCTGTTTGTCCGGGTAATCTGCATTGCCGTTGACCACGAAGAGCCAGCTTTTATCTTTCACCTTGTTCAACGAGTGCAGGGCAAAGCGCGAAAGATTTTGGTATTCTTTCGGATTAATTTTAAGTCCGAGGGCGACCACGTTCACGAATTTCAGGTCATCCTGGTTGAAGCTTCCGGGCCGTTTGATGAAATTGAGTAATTGTGCGACAATCATAAAACGGGCATGGAGATCAAAATGATCGACAATCCCCAGACAAATGCCGTTGAGGTATTTCCGGTTGATAAAGCGATTACCCTTGCCCTGGTCTTCATACAGGATTTCCCGGTGTTCAACATGATAATAATTGATGAATTTCTGGTATAACTCCAGGTATTTCCCCGTCAGCTCCCTGTTGAAGTTTTCATTCAGGTACGACTCGACCAACGCCGTACTTGTGGTGGGAACCTCATCCCTGAAATTCGTGATGATCGCGAAAAGCTTGATTAGTGTTTCAATGATCCTCTCATACATACGACCGGAAATTTAAACAAAAAATATCGTATAACATCGGGATCGCCCGTTCTATTTCGTGCTGATCAGCCGGATAAACTCTTCGCGGGTGGCCACGCGTTCGAATGCCCCGGTAAAGTCGGAGGTGGTGGTGATGGAATGCTGCTTCTGAACCCCTCTCATTTGCATGCAAAGATGTTGTGCTTCAATGACAACGGCGACTCCCAACGGGTTCAGCGTGCTTTGAATGCATTCCTTGATCTGGGTTGTCAGCCGTTCCTGGACCTGCAACCTGCGGGCAAAGGCATCGACCACGCGGGCAATTTTGCTTAACCCGGTGATGTAACCATTGGGAATATAGCCGACGTGCGCCTTCCCGATAAAAGGAAGCATGTGGTGTTCGCACAGCGAATAAATCTCAATGTCTTTGACGATGACCATTTGCCGGTAATCTTCTTTGAACATGGCGTTCTTCAGCATGGCCTCCGGGTCCTGATCGTAACCCTGCAGCAGAAACTGCATCGCTTTGGCAACCCGCACGGGAGTCTTCAGGAGTCCCTCCCGTTCCACATCTTCTCCCAGCAACTGAATAATCTCACTGTAGCGCCGGCTGAGCTGTTCGGTCGTCTTTCCGTCAAACTGATCAATGCGCTGATAAGCGCCCTTCTTCCCGTTATATGAATCTTCCATGATTTAATTTGATCTCTTGTTTCCTGTCACGAACTGATTGTGTAAAGTTAAAAACTATCCGGAATTAAAAGCAACAGATTGGGATTAATCCCGTCTGATCAGTTGAACGACATTCTCGACGTGATGGGTGTGCGGGAACATATCGACGGGCTGGATTTTCTTGATCTCGTACTGGTTGTCCATCAGGGCGAGGTCCCGGGCCTGGGTAGCCGGGTTGCAACTGACGTACACGATGCGCGGGGGCGAGGCGGTCAGGATGGTTTTGACGACGTCTTCGTGCATCCCGGAGCGCGGAGGATCGGTGATGACTACGTCGGGGGTACCGTGTTCCCGGATGAACGACCCGGTCAGCACGTTTTTCATATCGCCGGCATGGAACCGGACTTGCCCGATCTGGTTGATCGCGGCATTGACCCGGGCATCTTCAATGGCT
This sequence comes from uncultured Prolixibacteraceae bacterium, assembly GCA_964486235.1. Classification (GTDB taxonomy): domain Bacteria; phylum Bacteroidota; class Bacteroidia; order Bacteroidales; family Prolixibacteraceae; genus JBCFBK01. The sequence continues at coordinate 1,975 of CAZANK010000017.1, forward strand.
TCGGGTACGTAATCAATGCCGATGACTGACGCGGCTTCCCGCGCGACAAAGCACGCAATGGTTCCGGTGCCGGTGTATAGATCATAGACGGTCTCTTTCCCGGTCAATCCGGCAAATTGCCGGACAACGTTGTACAGCTCCCGTGCCTGCTGGGAATTGGTTTGGTAAAAACTCTTGGGACCGATCTTAAAACGCAGACCTTCCATCTCTTCAAAAATATGATCGTTCCCTCTCCAGGTCAGGATCTCCTGGTCGGTGATCGTATCGTTGGCCTTGCCGTTGATTACGTACATCACCGAACTGAACTCCGGGAATCGCGCGGTGACCGCCTTCAGCATCGATTCACGCTTTTCCTGATCCTCGTAAAAAAAAGACACGATCAGCATGTTTTCGCCCGACGACGCCGTGCGGACGATCAGGTTGCGCAAAAATCCTGCCTGGTTGCGAATGTCAAAAAACTCCAGGTTGTTTTTCAACGCGTAATCCCGGATGAAATTACGAACAGCATTGGATGGCTCCGGCTGAAGCCAGCATTTTTCGATATCAATGATCTTGTCAAACAAACCGGGAATATGAAACCCCAGCGCGTTGCCTTGTTTCACTTCAGCTTCTGTCCTGATCTCTTCCCGGCTTAACCAGCGTTTATTTGAAAAGCTGAATTCCAGCTTGTTGCGGTAAAAGGTCTCCTGTTTCGATCCAATAATTGGCATGATCTCAGGGAATTGGAGATGCCCGATTCGTTTGAACTGGTCTGCCACCTGCTTTTGTTTGTAGTCGAGTTGTTTTCTGTAAGGAAGGTATTGCCATTTACAGCCCCCGCATGTTCCGAAATAGTCGCAGAACGCCGGAACACGGTCGGGCGACCCGCTGATCAGGTTGACGACGTTGGCTTCCGAGTAGTTTTTTCTTTTTTTCGTAACCTGTAGGTCGACCACGTCGCCGGGAATCACATGGGTCGTGAAAATGACCATGCCATCTACGCGTGCCACGGCCTTCCCTTCCGCACCAATGTCGGTAATCAGGACATGCCCATAAAAAGGTTTATTTTTTCTGCTTCTTCCCATTGCTCAAATTTCTGCAAAAATAGGAAAAGGAATGGAAAGTCATATCGATCGGGTTGCGTTCTGCCGGTTTCCATTTTCTTTTGCCCGACGTGTTTCTCGTGACACAGCTCCAAAAGATTCTGTTATCTTTGCACTTCAAATTTTTTTGTTATGATTTCGGTCGACCAACTGTTCGTTAGTTTCGGAGGATTTGATTTGCTGAAGGGGATTTCTTTTTTGATCTCTCCGAAGGATCGTATTGGGCTGGTGGGTAAAAACGGTGCGGGGAAGTCGACGTTACTCAAGATTCTGGCGGGACTTCAGCAGCCGACAAGCGGGAATATCTCCTGTCCGAAAGACATCCGGCTTGGGTATTTGCCCCAACATATGGACGTGTCGGACACGCGGACTGTTTTCGAGGAAACGCGAAAAGCCTTTGACGAGATTTTAAACCTGAAACGGGAAATCGAAGGCGTTAATCATCAGATTGTTACGCGCCAGGATTATGAGTCGGAGGCCTACATGGACCTGATTAACCGGCTTACAGAGCTGAACGACCGGTACCTGATGGTTGGCGGGGGTAATTTTGAAGCGGAGATTGAGCAGACCCTAAAGGGGCTTGGTTTTGACAGGGGGGATTTTGACCGTCAGACTTCGGAGTTCAGCGGCGGCTGGAGAATGAGGATTGAACTGGCCAAGATTTTATTGAAGAAACCGGATGTTTTTCTGCTGGATGAACCGACGAATCACCTGGATATCGAATCGATCCAGTGGCTGGAAGATTTTCTGAAAGGGTACGGCGGTGCGGTCGTTCTGGTGTCGCACGATAAAGCATTTCTGAATAACGTGACCAACCGGACGATTGAGATTTCGCTTGGGCAGGTTTATGACTTTAAGGCTAACTATGACCGTTATCTGGAATTGCGCAGGGAGCAAAAGGAGACGCAACTGGCCGCTTACCGGAATCAGCAAAAGCTGATCGGGGACACCGAGCAGTTTATCGAACGCTTTCGCTACAAGGCAACCAAGGCGGTACAGGTACAGTCGCGCGCCAAGATGCTCGACAAGCTGGAGCGGATCGAGGTGGATGAAGAGGACCGTTCACGCCTGAATATCCGCTTTGCACCGGCAATACGTTCAGGCACGGTCGTGGCGGATTGCAAACATCTTTCAAAGCGTTACGGCAGTTTGCGGGTGCTTGACGATATTCACCTGACGATTGAACGCGGAGAGAAAGTGGCCTTCGTGGGAAAGAACGGCGAAGGGAAAACCACGTTGGCACGCATCCTGAGCAATGACCTGGATTTTGAGGGAGTACGGAAGATCGGGCACAACGTGAAAATCGGTTATTTCGCGCAAAATCAGGCACAACGATTGGATGAAAACCTGACCGTCCTCGAAACGGTCGACCAGATCGCCACCGGGGAGATCCGGACAAAAATCCGGGATATCCTGGGCGCATTCATGTTTTCGGGCGAGGACGTGGAAAAGAAGGTGCGGGTGCTGTCGGGTGGGGAGCGCACCCGCCTGGCGATGATCCGCCTGATGCTGGAGCCGGTGAACTTTTTGGTTCTCGATGAGCCGACCAACCATCTGGATATGCGCTCCAAGGAACGATTAAAGGAAGCCCTGGCTGCATACGACGGTACTGTGCTTGTGGTGTCGCACGACCGTGAGTTTCTGGATGGTCTGGTTCATTGCGTGTACGAGTTTAAGAATAAAAAGGTCAAGCAACATCTGGGTGGAATTTATGACTTCCTGATGAAAAAAAAGATGGAGTCGTTGAAGGAGCTTGAGCAAACAGACAAGCGCCTCACAGCAAAGGCAGAAGACGAGGGGAAGTCCGTCGAAAGCAAAGTCAGCTATGAGGAACAAAGGGACATCAACAGGAATATCTCCCGCCTTGAAAAAAGCATTGGGCAGATCGAGCGTGCGATTTCCGATCTCGAGAACCGGACTGAAGAAATGGATAAGATCATGGCTGATCCGGCGTCGGCAAATGATCCCGCGATTTTTGAAAGATACGACCAGTTGAAGGCCGGTCTTGAGAAATTATTGGATGACTGGGAGAAAAAGAATGAAGAATACGAGGGACTGTTACAACAAAAAACGTGGTGAGACCGGAGACCGGAGACCGGGAGAATAAATAGTAAATGGTTAAATGATAAATAGTTAAATGGCGAATGATAAGGCAGGAGATTTGATTTTCGGTATCCGTGCGGTGATCGAAGGGATCAAATCCGGTAAGGACATCGATAGGGTGCTTTTGAAGAAAGGATTGGGAGGGGAATTATACAAGGAAGTTTTTGAACTGATCCGGGAATACCAGATCCCGTTCCAGTTTGTGCCCATAGAAAAAATTAACAGGGTCACGCGGAAAAATCACCAGGGTGTGATCGCTTTTGTTTCGCCGGTTTCTTTTTATGATATCGGGAATCTGTTGCCTGCTCTTTTTGAAGAAGGCAGGAACCCGTTTATCCTGGTTCTTGATGAAGTGACCGATGTGCGTAATTTCGGGGCGATCGTCCGCACCGCCGAATGCGCAGGCGTTGATGCCGTGTTGATTCCGGATCGGGGAGCGGCCCGCATCAGTGCCGATGCGGTCAAAACGTCGGCCGGTGCCTTACACCTGATGCCGGTGTGCAGGACGGGCGACCTGAAAAAAGCGGTGCTGTTCCTGCAACAGTCAGGATTACGGGTGGTGGCAGCTTCTGAAAAGTCGTCCGGTTCTTACGTCGACGGTAGCTATTCCGGTCCTGTGGCCATCGTGATGGGGTCGGAAGAAACCGGTATTGACCCCAGGATACTGGCCCTGGCCGATGAGCGGGTGAGAATTCCCGTTTTCGGACAGATCCAGTCGTTGAACGTGTCCGTCGCCGCGGGATTGCTGGTTTATGAAGTCGTGAAGCAACGGTCGGCCGCTAAAGAATAATAGGCACCTGCCTCTTGAAGGTTTCTTCCAGGGAGATGAATGTTTCCGTGCTTGAAACACCCGGGATTTTTTGAATCCTGTCGCTGAGGATTTCTTTCAGATGCTCGTTGTCACGGGCATAAACCTTGACAAAAACGGCATAAGCCCCTGTCGTGTAATGACATTCCACGATCTCTTCAATTTCTGTGAGCCGGGCAGCCACGCTGTCGTAAAAGCTTCCTTTTTCCAGGAAAACACCGACATAGGTGCACGTTTTATAATCAACCTTTCTGGGATCGATATGATAGCCTGAGCCTGTGATCACCTGCATGTCAATCATCCGGTTTACGCGCTGGTGTACGGCGGCGCGGGAGACACCCACTTCCGTAGCGACATCCTTAAAGGGAACCCTCGCATTTCTTGTGATGATATCCAGGATATGCAGGTCTATTTGATCCAAATTATTACGTAAGGTCATTTTTTTAGAAGTTTTTTTTTAAAATTGACCTAAAAATAATCAAAATTTAGCAGATTGAAAAGAAAAGCAAATGATTCTTCTCTGATAGCCAATGCTACTTAATGGGTACCTGTCGCTTAAAATCCATTCCCAGTGAAATAAACGTCTCGGTGCGGGCGATCCCTTCGATTTCCTGTAAATCTTCGTCAATGATCTTTTTCAGATGTTTGTTTGTTTTGGTCTGAACTTTAATGAAGATCGCGTATTGGCCAGTCGTATAATGACATTCCACGATCTCCGGAATTTTTTGCAAAGCTTCGGCAACCTGATTCTGGTATTTTGCCTTGTCAAGATAGATTCCCATATACGCACAGGTATTGTAACCCAGTTTGGAAGGGTTGACGATAAATTCACTTCCCGACACGACCCCCAGATTCAACAACCGCTGAACACGCTGATGGATGGCCGCACCGGATACACCGCACTCGCGGGCGACTTCCAGAAACGGGATGCGGGCGTTCTTCGTGATCAGCTTAAGGATTTTCTCATCCAGCTCATCGATTTGCGGCAGTGGTTCAATGTAATCCTGATTCATCATATGAGTGACTGTTTTCTTTTGAGAATTGACATGTAAAGGTACAAAAAAACGTTAATTGTTAATCATGTCTGTTTTTGCACCTGATATTTGATATTATCTGCCTGTCTTTCGCATTGATTTGAAAGAAAAGCCGGTTTCATTCAGGGCAGCAAATGTAGAATATTTTTTCTGTTTCTCAACGGCATTTTTGGACTTGTTCACGGGCGAAAAAGAATTGTCTTCGGGGCCGGGGGCCTTTTTGAATTTTTGTCGTTAATTTTATGCAAAAATAGAAATTCATGCGGACGATGAGACAAACCTTCATGGCAGCAGTACTGCTGGGCATATCGCTCCTGGCTTTTTCGCAGGATGACGGTGGCCAGGTTTTTAAAGACGGTGCCCTACGGATCGATTATTTGATGGGGGGTACCGCCTCCACGACCGAAGTGTTTATGGAGCAGGTGAAGAAGGAGCCTTTCTACGGGGGGTCGAGGGTGAATTTGATCGACAGGGATGACTACGGGACTTTTCGTTACCGGATGTATCACAGTCAAACCGGGGAACTGGTTTTTTCAAAAGGATTTTGTTCGTTGTTCCAGGAATGGCAAACAACGCCTGAAGCACATTCCGTGAAAAGAAGTTTTTACCAGGTGGCGATCCTGCCATACCCTGCAGTCAGGGTAAGGTTCACCATTGAACGAAAAACCCGGGATGGTCATGAAGAACAATTGTTGTCGATGGAGATCGACCCCGATGATTATTTCATCGTCAACGAACGGGTGCCGGATTATCCGGTTGAAGAAATCGTGAAGCATGGCGATCCTGGTCATAAGGTGGATCTGGTTTTTCTGCCGGAAGGCTATACGGAGGCGGAAATGGAAAAATTTTTACGTGACGCGGAGCGGATGACAGACATCCTTTTTGCTGCCGAACCTTTTGACCGGCACAAAGCCGATTTCAATGTATATGCTGTAAAAGTTCCTTCGCTGGAGTCGGGGACGGATGTGCCGGGTGAGCGGATTTACCGCAACACGGCTTTTGGCGCTGCCTTCTATACGTTCGATGTGCCGCGGTACCTGACCACGTCGGCGATGAAGAGCATTCACGACGCGGCTTCCGTGGTTCCGTGCGACCAGGTCTGCGTGCTGGTGAACAGCAACAGGTACGGTGGTGGCGGCTTTTACAATTTCTTAACGATTTCGACCGTCGGCCACGGTCAGGCTCCACAGGTGCTGGTTCACGAATTTGGTCATGCCCTGGCAGGCCTGGCCGATGAATACTATACTTCGGAGGTGGCTTACGGGGATTTCTACAACCTGCTGCTGGAGCCCTGGGAACCGAATATTACCACCATGGTCAATTTTGACCGGAAATGGAAGGATATGCTCGACCGCAAAACGCCGGTACCGACGCCGCGCGAAGAGAAATACAGGGACACCCCGGGCGTTTTTGAAGGAGGTGGCTATGTGGAAAAAGGAATCTTCAGTCCGATGATGGACTGCCGGATGAAAAGCAACGGAGGCAAAGAATTTTGCCCGGTCTGTCAACGCGCCATCCGGAAAGCGATTGACTGGCATTGCCGGTAATACCAGTTGACAGTTCAGCGTATACAGTTTAAAGTCCCAGTTGACAGGCGTCTCGATACGTGTGTCTGTCCTTCAACCTGCAAATCATTATTCGTTCATCTTCCGGCCTCCCGTCCCCTTTTTCCGTTTAGGCGTCAATATTGGCGTAAATGGCATGATCTTCAATGAATTGACGTCTTGGGGGTACCTCGTCGCCCATCAACATGCTGAAAATCCGGTCTGCTTCAGCCGCATTTTCGATGGTGATCTGCCTTAGTATCCGACGGTCAGGGTCCATGGTGGTCGTCCAAAGTTGTTCCGCGTTCATTTCGCCTAACCCCTTGTATCGTTGCACATGGACCGATGATTCTTTTCCGTCTCCCCACTCTTCGATGAGGCGGAGCCGCTGCTGGTCACTCCACGCGTATTCCTCTTTTTTCCCTTTCTTCACCAGAAAAAGCGGGGGCGTGGCGATGTACAGGTATCCTTCCTTGATAATCTCTTTCATGTACCGGAAGAAAAAGGTCATGATCAGCGTGTCAATATGACTTCCGTCCACATCGGCGTCGGTCATGATGATGATCTTATGGTAACGGAGTTTTTCCGTGTTAATGGCTTTCGAGTCTTCTTCGGTTCCCATGGTCACGCCAAGCGCGGTAAAGATATTCCTGATTTCTTCGCTCTCGAAAACCCGGTGCTGCATGGCTTTCTCGACGTTCAGGATTTTTCCGCGCAAGGGCAGGATCGCCTGGAAACGACGGTTCCTTCCTTGTTTGGCGGTGCCTCCCGCCGAATCTCCTTCAACCAGGTAAATCTCACACAACGAGGGATCCCGTTCGGAACAATCAGCCAGTTTTCCGGGTAAACCACCGCCCGACAGCACATTCTTTCGCTGCACAAGTTCCCTCGCTTTCCGGGCGGCATGACGGGCCTGGGCAGCCAAAATGACTTTATTGACAATGGCTTTGGCAGCCCTGGGGTTTTCTTCCAGGTAATTGGTCAGCATTTCACTGACGGCCTGATCGACCGGCTGACTGATCTCCGAATTCCCCAGTTTTGTCTTGGTCTGTCCTTCAAACTGAGGTTCAGCAACGTTCACTGAAATCACGGCCGTCAGCCCTTCCCTGAAATCGTCGCCGGCAATGTCGAATTTCAGTTTGCTGAGCATGCCCGAGGTCTCCGCGTAGCTTTTCAACGTCCGGGTCAACCCCCTGCGGAAACCCGTCAGGTGCGTGCCGCCTTCGATGGTGTTAATATTGTTGACATAAGAATGGATGTTCTCGGTAAACGTCGTGTTGTAGCTTAACGCGATTTCAACCGGGACTTCACCCTTCCCGTAATTGATGTGGATGGTCTCTTCAATCAGTTTTTCACGGGTGGCATCAAGGTATTCCACAAATTCTTTCAGTCCCTTTTCGGAATAAAACACTTCTTTCTTGTAGTTGCCGTCGTCGTCCTTTTGCCGAAGATCAGTCAGCGATAATGTAATACCGGCATTTAAAAAGGAAAGCTCACGCAATCGGGCCGCCAGGATTTCGTACTTATAAACGGACACCAGAAAGATTGATTCGTCGGGTTTGAACGTGATAGCGGTGCCTGTCCGTTCGGTTTCCCCGACAATTTTAACCGGATACAGCGGTTTCCCGATGCTGTACTCCTGGACCCAGATTTTGCCGTCCCTGTAGATCTCGGCCTTTAAATGAGAGGAGAGGGCATTGACACACGAAACGCCTACGCCATGTAAGCCCCCCGAAACTTTGTAGCTGTCTTTGTCGAATTTGCCCCCCGCATGAAGGACGGTCAGCACGATTTCAAGGGCTGAACGGTTCTCCTTGGTATGGATCTCGGTGGGTATGCCACGACCGTCGTCAATCACGGTAATGGAATTATCTTCATTAATGTAAACGTCAATGGCGGAGCAATAGCCCGCCATCGCTTCGTCGATAGAGTTATCAATGACCTCATAAACCAGGTGATGAAGTCCTTTTTCGTTGACATCTCCAATATACATCGCCGGACGTTTGCGCACGGCCTCCAAGCCCTCCAGGACCTGAATGCTGTCTGCTGAATAATTGCCGTTCCCGTTAACCGGCTTATTTTCTAAATCACTCATTCTATTTATTTTACTCAAAACTCATACATCCGTTAAAAAAAACAGGCCACAACACCCACAACCCGTACATGCAGGCCAGGAAATAATATTGTCCGGATGCGTTCCATATCGAAACGCACGCCGTTAGGTAAGACTTTTGTATTTCATTGAATATCAAACGTCTGACTAACATTTTCTTTTCTGGTGCCTAACAGGCAAATATAGTGAAAATGTGCGGTAATCCGTCCATGAAAGTGGGATTAAAAATGGTTTTTTTTTAACATTTTCTTTGTTTAATAATCTATTGCAAATCAGCTTTTTAAAAGGAATAGCTCAGCCCTAAGAGAAAGTTTATTCCCTTGCTGGTATACCCCAGCCACCGTTCATATTTTTGTGCCGAAAAATTATTGACCTGAGTCCGGAAACTCAGTTGTCTGGTATGTTGATACGTGATGCTGAAGTTCATATCCAGGATGGGGTCAAGCGTCCGGATCATATCGCGTAACGGCTCCAGTTGCACAATCCCGGCGTCGGCCAGTCCGGCTGCCACGAGGGCCTTCCGTTCGCCGAGGTAATAGAGATCGGCAGTGAAGCGAAATGGTCCAGAAGGTGTGAAGGATACCGACGCGGATGATTCAAAATCAGGTTGGTGCCAGGCCTCCGGCTGGGTTTTGGTTTCCCTGGAATAGTACGTTCCTCCCAGCAGCACATTCAGCATATCGGACGCGGTAAACCGGATTTCTCCGCCCACGCCCAACTGTTTCACGTTGTCATAGCGCACATCGAAGGTATTGGATCGGGTTGTCAGTTCATCGTCGCCCGGGGGATTTGCCGTAAACCTGTTTGTCAGGATGTAGAAATGATGATCCCGGATGGAAGAATAGTCTGCCTGAAACCGGTAATTCCACTGATTGGCGATTTTGCCCCGGATTCCTCCGGAAAGAATGTACCGGTATTTGGTATCTTTTACATGCTGGTCCGGATTGACAAATTGATTTTCATTGGCAATGGCCAAATAGTGGTTTTGCTGAAGGTGACCGGCAGCACCGGCAAAAAGTGTCAGCCAGTTCTTCACGGGCGACCAGGAGGCCTTTACCAGGGGCGTGACCATAAAATCCTCGATCTTTTCAGCTTCCGTGATCGTGTAGCTGCTTATTCCCAGCCTCAGGCTTGCCATTTCTGTCTCGAAGAGAACGGAAGGGCTCAGTTCCAGCACTGCTTTTTCCCGTCGAATGAAAGTCCCCGTGCTTTCGTGACGGACGCTGTCTGTCCCGTCGATGGTTAAAAAGGCATCCAGCCTTCCCTGAAAATGGTCAACGTTTTTATTGACCTGGCCTCCAAGCCGGATCAGATTTCCTTTCTGACCTGTTTTGGATTGGTAATGCTGGTAGGTCATTCCGGCCTCATAGCCGGCCCCTTGCTGATCTTTGCCCGTGAGCTGCAAATCGACTCCTCCCCTGGAAAAAGCCTGTTGTTTATTCCAAAACGGAATAAGCAGGGTTTTGTTTTCCTGATCAAGTTCTTCGCCGGCATATCCGTAATACCGGAAGGCCTGTTTGTCGAAAAAGAGTGTTGCCTTCAGTTTGGCGGAGTTATTGAAAAACTGATTCAGGAATAATTCGGCATGGTTGTCGCTTGACGGTGCTTTCACCTGATCGCCGTTGAGAAGCCTGATTTTTCCATGGGATGAGAAATGGTTCAGATCGACTCCGAGCGTGGTCTTTTTGCCGCTTCCGGTATGATAGGAAAAGCGGCCATAGGGTGACTGATAGTTACCAACTCCCAGCCTGATCAGGCCATTGGTCTGTTCAGGACCCGGTTCGCCGGCCATCCGGGCAGCCTGCACCGGTTCTACCTGAAACGTGGAGAACACCGGCGTGGGTTTGATGGCGTAGTCAAAGGCAGGCCTTTCGGCTTCCTGCGGTTTTATGCGCGGCATTTCGTTGATCTTCAATACGTCGGAAACACTGGGTTCATAAGGTTTAACGACTTCCACTTCCTTCTTCAGTTCCGGCTCTTTTTGCTGTCCCTTTGACACTTGACTCACAGAAACCAGGGTCCATGCCAGGAGGGCGGATGCCACTTTGATGATGGCCGTTCGTTTCATATCCTTTTGTTTTTACGGTTGATGTATATCGATTTGCAGGGGTGTCTCCTGCTGTTGCTGATGCTGTTTTTCCAGTTCCTCCAGGCGGCTTAGCCTGGCTTGGGCTGTGGCGATGATCCCGTCATTTTCGAGGGGATAATTCTCGATAATGCTTTTCAGGGTGTGTTTGGCCTGGAACTCGTCGTTTTGCCGCAGGTATATGTCGGCGAGCAAAATAAAGCTCCGGGCGAGCCAGAACTGGTGCGGCGTATTCCTGGAAATAAAATCCATGACTTCCTGTTCTGCTTCTTCCAGCTTGTTTTGGGAGACCAGGACCTCCGCCAGCAGGTATTTTGATTCGGCGCCTTCGGCCGATTTGGTATCCTGTCCCAACTCCCTGAACAGGGGCAGGGCCTGCCCCGGGTTCTTTTCCAGGTACATCGATTTGGCCAGCTTAAAGGTGGCTTCACGCTTCAAAACATCGGGCAGGTTCCCCGAAGCCAACAGCGCCCTGGCAGCTTCCATCCCTGCCGGGTAGTTTCCAAGTTCAAAATGGCACCGCAGTTTTCCGGCACGCGCTTTCAACAGGTTCCATTTTGTATTTGACAGCCCTTCCAGCCGCTCATAATACGACAAGGCTTTGGCATATTGAGCCGCGTTGTATTCCAGTTCTGCAGCCCTTACCAGCGCGGGTTCTGTAAAAATATGATCCCTGACCGACAACACCGCTTCATAATCCGCAAGTGCAGAACTGTATTCGCCGGCGTTATACTTGTTTTCGGCCAGATAAAAGCGGGCGTGCAGATGAAAGCTCCCTCCGGGAAACTGCTGCAGATAGCGTTCGAGATAGGCTCTGGCTTTTGGATCTCTGTCCATCACCATTTTTTCAGCCGCCTGGTAACTCAGGGAATCCTGTTCGCTTACGGAAACCTGAATGCCTGTATCGACCTGGCGGGCATATGCGATATACGCGTCCACGTCGTTGAGCTCGACGTAGTTGTTTTTGATTCCAAGCATGGCCGACCGGGCCTCCGGACTGTTGGGAAACTGTTCGGCGATTTTTTTATAGGATTCGAGCGACCGGTTGAAGTCGGATTGGTTATACGCGATCAGGCCCAGTTGCAACAGCGCTTTTGCCTGATAACTGCTTTGCGGGTACGCATTCAGGATATCCTGGTAATAACCTGCCGCCACTTTGGGCTGGTTAATCCGCTCGTAGGTCCTTCCCAGTTCATAGCAGGCATCGTCGGACAGGTCTGATTCCGGAAAGGTTTGGAGCAACGTGCGAAGGTTGCTGATCTTTTGTTCCTGCTCTTGTTGTAACCCCAGACAAAGGGCTTTTTGATACAAGGCGTAGTCCGGATCGTACACGTTAAGGAGATAAGCCTGCTCATAATTTTTGACGGCGTTCCTGAAGTCGCGTTTAATGAAATAGCAATCGGCCAACCGGTTATACGCGTCTCCCAGTTTGTCTGCCTGTTGATCCTGGCTGTTGTCGATGTACGTCACGAACGAAGAAATGGCCTCATCGTAGTTCTTCATCTTGAAAAGCGCATACCCCAGGTTGTAATGCACCAATCTGTATTCGGACAACAACCTGGCTGCCGGCATGGTCAGGAATTGTCTGAAACCATGAACAGCCTGATCAAAAATATCCAGGTGATACAGCGATTCGGCTTTCCAAAAGACTGCGCCGGCCTGGATCTTACTGTCGTACATCCCGTTTTCGATGGATGTGGTGAAATTTTCAGCAGCCGACGCGTACTCCAGGTTGTTAAAAAGCTCGAGACCATGATAAAAAGCAACACGCTGCCAGGCTTTCCTGATTGACGGGCTTTTTACCTTGATCCGTTCAATGGAGGCTGCGGCATCTTTATAGTTGTTGGTCGTCATATAAACATTCACCAGGTAGTCGTACGCGGCCGCGTTCCGTTCCGAGTTCGGGTAAAGGGAAATGTACCTGTCAAAAGCTTTGATGCTCTCGTTAAAGGGGGAATAGGACAACTCGTAGGTGATTTTGGCAAAGTTGAAGAGCGCATCCTCTTTGATGGCAGGGTTAAAATCCATTTCAGAAGCGGCCTCAAAAGCGATCCGGGCCTTGTTCTTGTCTCCTGTTTTGATGTAGCAATCGGCGAGATGATAAAACGTGTTTTGCGACAACAGGTCGTTTCCCGCCGAGGCCTGCTCCAAAGGCACGATGGCATCCTGGTAGCGTCCGGCAACATAATAGCAGTAGCCTAGCATGTAGTTTTCCTCTCTTCCCCGGCTTTTGGTTTCGCTGAAATAGAATTCAAAGTGGGGGATTGCCCCGCTGAATTTTCCCAGGTGGAAGCAGGAGTTGGCCAGTATCTTTGACAAAGCCGGTTTTTGCTGTTTGCCGGCATGTTGCACCAGGGGCCCGGCCAGCTCGACCACCTCGGCATACCGGGCCTGCTTGTAGTAAATCTGGCTGACGTAATAAGGAATGACCGGTTCGAACGCAGGGTGTTTCCTGAGCTGCTCGAAAGCTTCCAGCGCCTGGTCATAGTCATCGTTCAGATACCTGATGTGGGCCCAGTAATACATGGCCGGCGCTGCTAATTTGTTGCCGGAGTCCTTGATCTGTTCGAATGCTGCTTCCGCTTCCCGGTAATTCTCCTGGTTGAACAGGGCATATCCTTTTTGGTAGGTGACCCTGATCCGCTCTTCACGCGACAGTGTTTTGGAATTGATTTTCTGATAAGCCTGAAGCATCCGGGTGTACTGCCCGCGGGAAAAATAATCATTTCCCAGCTCAAACCACCCCTGATTCACATAGATACTCTCCGGGTTTTTGACCATATACTGCAACATCATTTTCTCCCCGTCCCCTGCTTTTGACTTCAGGGCGCACAGCGCCTGGTAAAAGCACGCTTCGGAATAAACCTCAGATCCGGCAAAACCAGGAAGCGACCCCTGTCCGGACGGATCACTCTTTGCGGCAATCGCAGCAAAACGTTCACCGGCTGAGACAAAGTTATTTTTGTGGTAAAGTTCTTTCGCCTGCTGCATGTCGTCCGGGAGCGACCCGTGATAGACGGTGTGCTGTGGAAAGACGCTTAGGTTGATGACGCATACAAATACGATGAACGGGATCAATTTAAGGATTGTTCTCATGACTCGTTTCATATTGACGATATTTTGGATAAAAATAGTGATAAAGTACGGAGATTGGCTCATTTCTGCCCGTTGTTTTCTCAACAACGGGTTGTTTATTTCCCGGTTGATGGCACAGATCAACCAAAAAAAAGTTAGTTTTGCAAAAGATCACCAAATGGTAAACCATGCAGCAATCGCCCCTAATTTTTATGAACTCGGCCGATATCTTCCAGCAGGATAAGCTGATCCTGGGCAATGTCAATTTCCGGATTGCCCCGGGAGAGTGGGTTTACCTGATCGGTAAGGTGGGGAGCGGGAAGTCAAGCCTGATCAAGGTGCTCAACGCCGAACTGGAACTCTTAAACGGGGAAGCAGGGATCGCCGGTTATAACCTGCGTAAAATAAAGCCTTCGGAGGTGCCGTTTTTACGTCGTAAACTGGGAGTGGTTTTTCAGGACTTCCGGTTACTGACCGACCGGAATGTGTATGACAACCTGGCTTTTGTTTTAAAGGCTACAGGCTGGAAGGACCCGCTGGCCATTGAAGAACGGATCCACGAGGTGATCAGCAAAGTGGGGATGGCAGGTAAGCTGAAAAGTATGCCTCATGAGCTTTCCGGAGGAGAGCAGCAACGGGTCGTTATCGCGCGCGCGCTTCTGAATAACCCGGAAATTATCCTGGCCGATGAACCTACGGGGAACCTGGATCCGGAGACCTCAGAGGAGTTGATGCAGATTTTTAAGCAGGTGAATGAACAGGGGAAAACCATCCTTATGGCGACGCATGATTATATCCTTCTCAATCAATATGCCTCACGAACGTTGATTTGCGCGGAAAGGCGGTTGTCTGATCCCGGTGACGGAACCGGGGAGGAAGTCGATTTCGCCGAGTTGCTCGACAACTAGAGGTTTTCAATTGAAAGAAACACCCGTTTCCCTATCTTTGCAGAAAAAACAGAAAATGTTCCGTTTCGAGAAAGACTTTTCATTGAGAACGTATAATTCATTTGGATTGGATGCCCGCGCCAGGTATTATTTTGAATTGACGGAAGAAG
>CAZANK010000018.1:0-3321 GCA_964486235.1 uncultured Prolixibacteraceae bacterium
CCGGCAAGCCCCGCACCGGTCGAAAAGGGATGGACCTGTGGTGCATCTTTGTTTTGGCCCAGGTTCGGCTTTGCCTGAACATCAACTACGAAATGCTCCATAACCTGGCAAACAACCACCGCACAATTCGTCAATTGATGGGTATTGAACGGGAGTTTGGCTATGAACCGGTCGAATTTGAACACCAAACCCTTTATGAGAATGTGTCCATGGTCAGTGATGAACTGGTGGCTGAACTGAACCACGTCATCGTGGAATTTGGACAGGGAGAAGTCTTTAAAAAAAAAGAAAATACAGTATTTCGCTCCAAAACAGATCGTAGGTCAGAGAAAAGTAAAGTCACTTCTGCCATTGAAAACTATCTGACAAAAACGCGACTATTCATAAAAAAAATACGCAATACTCGGTTTCCACGGGAATAGGTCACGTTTAAGCGATGGGAGGTATAAAATGAATGACCATCATTGGAGAAGCCCTTCCTGCGTTAATGAATACCTGACAGGGAAAAGCATTTGGCTTCCCGTACCGGGATATGTCCGGGCAACAATGAGAGTACCGGGAAAAAAGGGCGGGCACACTAACCACGGCAACAAACAGTAAAAGCAGTTATCACCAAGGCAGCCTGGGCCGCACGTTCGCATCAAAGACACGTTTTACAGCACGAGATATCATCGATTAGCAGCAAAAGAAGGCTATCATCGCGGTAAGAGGTTCGATCCTGAAGTCTGTCTGTCTTTTGTTGAGTAAGGGAAACGTGTACCGGAAACCTGGTGTTTTTTGTAACTGGCAGGCAGAAACAAAAACGTAAAACTTATCTAAAAAAAGAACTGGAGAAACCCGGGTATAACGTTCAGTTTCTTAAGCTTGCCGGCTAACGGAAAGCAAAGCCCGTAAAAAGGTCGGTTTTATGGGCAACCGTTGGCTGGGACAACTACTAAGCCGCATAAAGAACTGACCCAGGTTGCTAAGCGACCAAGACCGTGACTTAGGGAGCACGTTTATGAAATTAAAAACTTCTTAGCTGTCGTAAAAACAAATATTAAAAAAGGTACTTGCTAAAAATTTACCTATGAAACAGCTATCTTTAGAGTGCCTTTCACGGGCACGTGTGCCCGTGAAAGGCGTCAACCGGAATCGTCACAAAAGAAAAAACCTGTAACCCTTTGTGGCGATAGAAAATCTTTTTCAGTTAAAGACAATTTCAAGCCACATTCGATTTGGATTTTAGAATAAACCATATTAATTTCGGCTTTGATTTCCTAATAAAAATAACATTTTTTGATCATGAAAAATGAAATAATATATCTTAAACGTGACATTGACAGTGAGTTATATGCGTGGCGCAATGAACCCAGACATAAACCCCTTCTGCTGAGAGGAGCGAGGCAAGTCGGGAAATCGTCGGCTGTCCGGAATTTAGCGCGGGAATTTGATTATTTTTTGGAAGTAAATTTCGAAGAGCAAGCCGATACAAAAAGAATTTTTGATCGTGGCAATCTTTCTCCTCAGGTTATTTGTGAGAAATTAACGGCTCAATACGATATTCCCGTCATTCCGGGCAAAACACTTCTTTTTCTGGATGAAATACAAGAATGTATTCCTGCAATTTCTTCTTTGCGTTTTTTTTATGAAAAAATGTCTGACTTACACGTTATAGCAGCAGGTTCATTGTTGGAGTTTGCACTCGGGGAATTGCCTTCTTTCGGAGTTGGCAGGATCCGTTCCATGTTTATGTACCCTTTTTCGTTTTATGAATTTTTAAATGCGTGCGGGCATAATCTGATGTTGAAGGCTATTCAAAATGCAAACGTCAATGAGCCGTTGGACGAAGTTATCCATAAGAGAGCGTTATATCAGCTTAAACTTTTTTTGATTATGGGAGGTATGCCCGAAGTTGTGGCGACATACGCTGCAGAAAAGGATCTCTACAAATGCCAGAGAGTATTGGATGATTTGATGATATCGCTTCGAAATGATTTTACCAAATATAAAAAACGTGTGCCTTCACTGCAAATATCAGCAGCATTTAACAGCGTAATTGAGCAAACCGGGCGTAAATTTGTCTATTCGCGCACCGGGCAAGAGTATTCACTGTACCAGATGAAGCAAGCAGTAGAACTATTGATCATGGCGGGCCTGGTTATTCCCGTTGTGCATACGGCAGCTAACGGTTTGCCGCTCGGTGCTGAAATTAACCACAAACGACGAAAGATGTTGTTACTCGATACCGGTTTGTTGCAGCGTTTACTCGGGTTACAACTTTCTGACATCCTTATGAGCGATGATTTCGATTTTGTGAATAAAGGAAATATTGCAGAACTGTACGTCGGATTGGAACTACTGAAATCCGTTTCGTGTTACGAACAGACGCAACTTTATTACTGGCAGCGGGAAGAAAAAAACAGTCATGCCGAAGTCGATTACATTGTTCAACGGGACCAGGAAATCGTGCCGGTGGAAGTGAAATCAGGAAAGCAAGGCAAGATGCAAAGCCTGTACCTGTTTTTAACCGAAAAAAACATACCATCAGGGGTACGCACTTCACTTGAAAACTATTCGCAGTACGGGAAAACCCATGTGATACCTTTGTATGCTGCGGCGGAACTAATAAAATGAATTTCAAGGCTTAACAATTACCCATTCGAACCAGGGGCAAGCACTTTCCCGCATTTACCCGACCAGTTGTTTTCCAATCGCATGACGAACTAGTCCGCCATTTCCGTCGACCATGTACAACCCATTCCCGTGTCCGGTGCATGCAATAGTCAATATTTAAGAGGGGGCTACTCCTGAAAAATTTAATACTTCACGGATAACATGACAGGTATCTTTCCACATCTGGTTGGCATCGCGCTCATTCCATCCGGGAATTGCCGACCCGGTACGTTTTCAGGTCAGAACCACAAACGGTGCAGGCATCCATTTTTACCAGTATTTCGCCCGGTAGAGGTCTTTACAAAATCAGCCCCTGCCTGGTACGACAAGTCACAGGCTTTGGCGACCTGCTCTTTTGTATACGTCATTTCCTTTTCTCCAACAATTTCACCTGGACTTCCCTGACGAAACTTACTGGGACATTGGCATATTTTGCGATATCTTCGACCGAAAAACGCCCTGCCCGCAGTAAATTGGAAACAAATTCATAACTCTTTTCTGCTTTACCTTCTGCTTTACCTTCTGCTTTACCTTCTGCTTTACCTTCTGCTTTACCTTCTGCCTTACCTTCTGCCAGTCCTTCTGCCAGTCCTTCTGCCAGTCCTTCTGCCAGTCCTTCTTTCCTTGCCTGCTCCTTTGCATAGGCTAAAATATTGGCACGATCCC
>CAZANK010000018.1:3421-16832 GCA_964486235.1 uncultured Prolixibacteraceae bacterium
AGTCCTTCTTTCCTTGCCTGCTCCTTTGCATAGGCTAAAATATTGGCACGATCCCATTTTCGCTTTAGTTCGATATCATACATCGCTTTTTCCTCCCTGGTTAAATTGCTGTATTCTGCTATCTGAAATAATTTCTCAAATACAGGTTTTCGAAAATACAACGGGATCTTGTCCATCTTAGACATATTCTTCAACACAAACAACCACCGGTCAAGATCCGTCCCCAAATCAGTTTCGCTTTTCACAAAATTAGGCAATTCTATGTAAATAAAACCCAACCCTTCGTAAAAAACTTCACCGTATTCCCTGTCGCACAAACAAATATCATGCAAGTATCGCTCTTTAGGAGTGTCGGAAAATCCAAAGCCATCCATCAATGTGATCACATATACCTCGGGAACCGCATAATTCCATTCCTCCCGTTTCCCTTTTGGTGCTAAATCGGATATTAACCGGCCCGCATAATACAACATGCGCTGCTTCAGGTTAGCCTGACTGCTGCGCTGCACCTCAATCAGAAAGTTTTCTCCGTCGCTTCCCGTACAGAGCAGGTCGAAGATGGCCCCGCCGATCTCATCGGTATCGCCCGGATGCTCGTTCTTCTTGTAAATCAAATCGGATATATACCTTCTCCCCCGAAACAGCTCGTTAAGAAAAGAGATGAGCAGATCCTTATTCGGCTCCGAACCGAAAATCTTTTTAAAACTAAAATCAAGCAAGGGATCAATATACTTTGTTTTCATCATCATCACGAAATGGTGTTCTGCAAAGATAATCAAGTTCTGCATATCCTCACATACTAATCATTCATTATCAGGCATCCGGAGCGTTCCTTGTGAGTCCGGAGAGGACGTCACCGTCAAAAAAAGGAATAAAGTGAAACTCAGTCTGCCCCTGTCACTTTTGCATGAAGTGGCTGTAATATTTTTTTTCCGTTCACGACAGGATAGATCATGATAAGGACTTCGCCCTTAACATTGTTGGGACAGGTATAGCTGACGATCATTTCACCGCGTTCCTTCGGGGAAAGCTCACCGGGAGCGGTGAAACCGATATCTTTACCGTTACCCTCGATCATAAAATCCAGGATCATTGTCTGGTCTGCATCATTGGCGTAACGTAACCTTATTTCTTTGCGTTCGCCAGGCGCGACTTTCCCAAACGCCAGGACTTTGAGGTTAAAATGCAGTCCCTGACCAAAATCATACGGATAGTCCTCCTCCACCGGATGAGCGTACGGCGTAACAGTTCCCTTGACCCAGACGCGGTTAACCTGATGGGGAGGACCTGTGTAAACCGTGATCTCTTTTGAAAAGAATCCCGGACGGTAACGCGGATTATACGTGATGGCGATCTGACCTTTTTGACCCGGAAGAACAGGCTCGTCGGAATAACCGGCACTGATGCAACTGCAGCCACTCCTGATTTTTTCAATCACAACCGGCCCGCCACCGGTATTCTTGAAGATAAACGTGTGCGACACTTTGCCGTCTTTCTCCATAATCTCACCAAAGTCATGCACCCGTTCTTCAAAAGAAATCCCGGAAGAAGCCGCCTGTGCCTGAAGCTGACCCCTGAAAACGGTTGAGATGAAAAGAAACATCGGGAAAAACCAAAGAAGGGAGACCGGAAACAGGGATACGGAAACCGGAAGAATTTTGTTTCCTTTTAGGTTTGCCCGCCAATCAGAACGAACGAAGAAGGTAAATGTCAATGATAACCGCATGGGTTGATCTGTTTAAGTAAAACCAGGCGGTTTCCGTCCGGAAAACCGCCTGATTCTGTCATGATCCAGATTTGATACTATTGTTCTGCATACGCGTCGAATTCCGCCATAATCACGTACGATGACGATCTCCAGCCGGTGATCTCCAGTCTTAAATACCGGGCGCTCACAGGAGAATAGAACTTAATATATTGATAAACCGCCGCTGTCGATAACTCGGCAGTACCCTGAGTATCCCAGGTCGCTCCATCGCTGCTTGTGGACACAACAGCCGATGTCAGTGAATAACTGGTGCTGTAGGAATGGATCCGTATTCCGGTAACTTTCTGCTGCACCGCGGCCATGTCAACAGTCAGGATACATTTCTTCGCAGGTGAGACATACCAGTATGTCCGTGTATTCCCATCCAGCATCCTTGACAATGTTCCCGAACTCGGGGTGACATCCAGCGTGCCAGACCATCCGGAGCGGTTTAAGATGTCGCCAACCATATCCCCGGCAACTGGTTGATCGTAGCAGTTCGTCACAGCAGTGCGAATGACCAGGTAGGCTGTATTCAAATTGGAGCTGATCTCCGTATGCTGCGCATTGCCTATCGCGGCAATCCTGAAGGGGATGACATACCCTGCCTCCGTAAGCTGCGAAAACTTGCTTTCGGGAACCGATATGATGATCGAATCGGAGGATGCCAGTTCCCGGGAGGCGATGGTCACGGACGCTTTGTTCAATTCAACCAATCCGTTTGGCACCGCCTTGTACCCGGTCTTGTTCTTCGCATTATACGCATCGACCAGCGAATTGTCGACTTCCAGGGTCACCTGGGTGGAAGAACTGGTTCCAAGCGTACAACTGACCGGGAATTTTACCACGATCGGATCACCAAAGCTTCCGGCGGGCGTATGCGTCACCGAAAATGAAAAGCTGTTGTTGCCGGCTACAGCATGGCTTCCCGTATTAATGTAAACCCTGTTTACCGGGTCTCCGGTAACGTCGTACCGGATATCGTCTTCACATGCGTTCAGGATGCCTGCAAGCGCGAACAGAAAACAGGCAAATCTATTTTTGTTTTTCATTCGATTCTTCATAGTAATGAACTTATTTATTGACTGCACTTATTCTTATCATCAAACAACCAGTTCACGTAGCTGCTCTTGTCATACTGCTGATCGTTCTGCCAGGCCTTCGACCAGTCCATGTCGAACCCGTTTCCCGTCGCGTCTTTAAAGATGTTTCCTTCACCCTCATTCAGCTTCCAGTAAGCGACCAACCCGTTGGATTGCGGGTCCACGCCGCAAATTCCCAGTTGCAGTTCGCCGGTCGTCAGCGGACGGTTCCACAAACGGATCTCTGCTATCCGTCCCAGAAAACGCTGTTTATACGGGTAAGAGTTACCCGGGTTTCCGCTGTCAAACCAGGACATCCCCAACTCAAGACGCTGGAAAGTCGTCCCCTTACTCCCGGCCAGCTCAGCATCCTTTACCCCATCCACGTACATCACGTACTTGCTGCCGTCAAAGGTCAGCGAGATGGTGTACCATTGGCCGGTATTGAACCGGGCCGAAGAAATCATCCCTCCTCCCGGGGTCACCCATTGGAGGGAGTTGACATCCTGGCCATTCTCTCCAAACCGGAGCAGGTTGGTCACCGATTCGTCGATCGGACAGAAATTACACAAGCGGCTGATTGGCTCGCTGCCGGGGTGCCACTCGTTGATGTAACACTTAATTTCATAAGTATACGTGGGCAAATCGACCGGTTGTTCCGCGTAATAATTCCCGTAGAAATAGGTGTTGGTCATATCCAGGGAGGGGAAGTTAATCACCCTTGACACACGTAAAAAGATCGTCTGTGAGGGTGGTAAAACATCCATCTTGCCTCCGCTGACACTTTTGATCGTCACCGGGATCACGTAGACCCTGCCGTCGATAAAATCTTCGGTCGATACCACACGAACAGTAACGCCTGTCGAAGACGCGCTTCCGGCCTTGATGATTCCCTGCGTTCCCAGCATTTCAACAGCCGATCCCGGAATTGAATAGTAGCTGGTCTTGTGCTCCTCATTATACGCATCGACCAGCGAATTATCCTGTTCGAAGGTCACTGTGACATCTTCAGAAACCTTTCCGGTGGCAGAGGCGGTCACGATATACGAAGCCGGAGTATCTTCGACCACGAACTTAACCAGCGGACTGCTTTCGGTGCCGGTAACCAGGATCACTTCCTTGCCATAGTCAAACTGATCTCCTTCGGTATTGCAACCGGCACATAAAAGGATGCTGATTGCCACAATCAAAATTGATTTTAAATATCTTCTTGTTCTCATTTTTAGAATCTTTTTCGATGTTCATAAATAGCTGCCTTACCGAACCGCCGGATTGGCAATCTGGATACAACGCCGCATGTTGTAATACGGGCCTGCCTTCGAATAGTAGTCACGATCCACATAGAACGCCCCAAACCCCGCTTTCTTTCCTTGAACCGGGTTCCAGCGCGCCATTCCTTCGAGCGAATACATCCGGCTGCCATCGGTGGTCAGCGTATTGCCGTCGGCCTCCGTAAAAGGCGAGCCGCCATTTTCATACCAGCTTCCAAAATTCTCGGTCACGATGAATTTTTCCGGTGCAGCCCAAGTGATACTGTTATAATAACTTTGGAGCCTGGCAGCCGAATGCTCCGTGAATCCCTGGGTATAGGCCTGGCGAACGTAATAATTCACATAAGGTTCTGTTTCCGCCGGCGGATACTGGCTGTAAAAGTCGACAAGGAGCAACTTATCCGGATAAGAGCCCTGCGGGCCAAAATACTGTCCGATATACTGCACGAGTTTCGTGAAGTTCTCCCCTTGCATCCAGTCCCCTTCGGGTTCGTAGTCGAGGTCGACACCATCGATATCCGCGTCCAGCACCTGGTCGACAAGGTACTGTCCGTAAACGGCGATTCCCTCATCCGTTTGGTTTTGAGACAAATCGTACTCGGTCCCGTCTTTCAGGGTAATGACATGGTTCATCCGCGTGATGGTCGGCGCCACGAACCTTGTGCCGCGCGTTTCGCGGACATAGATCATATCGGCATAGGCTACCGGCGAATAATCCTCGTTCCCGGGATCATTGCTTGGGATGCCCATCCATAGGGAACAAATATCGAGGCTGTCGGGCAGTCCGATAATCCGTTCTCCCCATGAAGCAGGTTCCTTATACCCTTCCACACCTTCGAGCGGTGCATAAGCCGCATACCAGACAAAACTCAGGCAATGATCCGATTTCTTATAGGCGCGCAGGTTCTCAAAATATTGTTCATCGTATGTTTTCAGCTCCTGGATTTCCAATGCTTCGATATCGGTCTCGCAACTTGTCGCAATAAACAAGAAGGAGATCAATACCCATAATGCTGCTATTTTTTGTTTCATTGTCGTCAAAATTTAGTTTTTGTATCACTTCTTATCCCACCATAGTTTGGTACCGCCGTTATCCTGTCCGCCAAGCTTCGAAATTCCAACCTGGACGCCGGACATATTGTTGTTGTATTCTGATTGCGGGAAGGAAAGCCTCCGAACCTGAATGTCCGTGTTTATCGTACCGTTGCTGTTGTTGGTCACCACAGGAAACAGCCTTGGATAGCCGGTCCGGCGGAATTCTGCCCACCCCTCGGGCCCGTCGGGATAAAGTGCGATCCATTTCTGCGTGATGACCCGTTCCAGGTTTCGTTCGAACGACGCGCCATCCTCCCAGGCGATGGTGACATCACTTGGCGCTGAAGCATGAAGTCCCGATCCTTCCGCGTTGTCGGTAAACGGTGCCGGCGTCCTAGTCGCATCGGCCACATAAGCATCTGCCCCGCTTACATTGTTTTCTTCGAATGACACCGCGATGCCCTGCTCGTACAGTTCCCGGGGGGTGCCTCCCATCGACCAGCCGCGGAGCGCTCCTTCTGCGCGCAGGAACCAGGATTCGGCTGCAGTCATCCACACAATCTCCGTCGTGCTTTCATTGACGTTTAAATTTGAAATGCGATCGCCGACATATTTACTCCACACGGAGGTTGTGATGCCCAACCGGACGCCATGGTAACCGCCGTCGGCCACCGACGGCTTAAAATAGGCCGCCAGACGGGGGTCCTGATAGCCGTTCATGTACGCATCCATCGAAGCGCTCATCCGGACTTCCCCTTCATTAAAGTTATAGGCAATCTCGTGCAGGGGATGATGATACACCAGGTTGGACGAATGCTTCAGGGAAGTCCGTTCATTAGGCCCCGTAATCACACCAATCGGGTTATTGATCGACTTTTCGGCCTCGGCCCTGGCCAGGGAAGGATCCGCATAGACGATCCGCATCGCCAGGCGAAGGCGGAGGGTGTTGGCGAATTTGACCCAGTTTGTGGCATCCCCGCCGTAAATAAGATCGTAATTCTCAAGGATCCTGGCCGACGGATTCCCGGTCACATAATTCGTCAACACGTCAATAGCGCCATCCAGTTCCTGAAAGAAACGGGCATAAACATCCTGAAGCGCATCATAATCATTCTGCAACGAACCACTGCCGTAATTCAGGTACGGAATTGGGCCATAAGCGTCGGCCACACGGTGCATCGCCTCCACTTTCACCACCGTAGCAAGCGCCGACACTTCGGCAAGGCCCTGTTCATCGGCAATTTTCACAATCGATTGCCAGGCGGGCATCACACTTGAAAATCCGGCAGTAAAGGTTTTTTCAATCCAGTTGGTGATAAAATAATAAGATCCGTTATGTACCCCTCCGTACCAGGTACCCGTGGGCGCGATGTATCCCGAATAAAGGTCACTGGTCAGTCCCTGGGACACCTGATAACTTCCGTCGTCGTTGGTCCCGTCTTTGAACAGAACCACATTACGCTGCAACTGGGAAAAGAAGGCGCCGGTTTTCAGATTATCGTGTGACATCATCTCCTCCGTAGCCTCATGCTCATTCGTGTTATAATCCTCGAAAGAGTCTGTACATGCATAGAAGATAAGGAGCGCCGCAAGCGCTGCAGACAGCTTACTCCAGGAAAATATTTTAGTTGAATTCATAATCATTGGGAATTAGGATGGTTAAAATTGCACTTTCAAAGAAAATCCCACATTGCGCAGGCTTGGCAGCATAAAATAGTCCACACCCTGATAGTACGTCCCCGTATTCGCTGTTAACTCAGGATCGTAAGGTGCTTCCCGGTAAAGGAAAAACAAGTTACGGCCAACCAGGGAGACATTCAGTTCCTTCACCCAGTCGCACCATCTCTTGACGGGTACGTCATAGCCGAGGGTAAGCTCACCCAGGCGGACGTTCGTGGCACTGTAGCAATACATCGACGCGATACCTCCCGAAGCACCGCCACCGACAGTCTGATAATAGTCTTTTGCCGGAATGCGGCGTCCGTTCACCAGGGCTCCCCCGGCATCACGGGCTTCGGCCGAAGCCTCCGACACCCCAAACGCGTCCATAATCGCCTGTGTGTTGGAAACCACGATACCCCCCACGCGTGCTGTCAGCAAGCATCCCAGCGAAATACCCTGCCAACTGACTGTGTTTCCCCAGCCTGCGTTGTACTTCGGACTGGCGTTTCCGGCATACTCAAAGTGATTGGCATCGGCCACCACGACCTGATCGGTCGGATGAACATAAATCGCGCCATGCTCATCGGTCTTCAGTGTATTCACATAGACCGCTCCCATGGAGCCTCCTTCCTTAAGGACCATCTTGTAACTGCCCGTGCCGCCCATATCGAGTTCCGACAAGGAAATCACTTCACCGGTCACCGGATTGGTCCATCCCGGCAGCAACTCCACGATCTTATTCCGGTTTAAAGAATAGGTCAGGTACGAATTCCACTTCCATTTGCCAAATTTCTCATTGAAGTTGGCCATCAGCTCAACACCCTTATTATCAATACGTCCTGCATTGACAATCACACTGGTATAGCCCGAGGAAGAAGACAATGTGGGTTCAAAAAACTGATTATAGGTACTTGACTTGTAAACCGTCGCATCAAGTTTCAGCTTGTTCTTAAAGAAGATAAAATTGGCCCCGGCTTCCCATGACTTCGTGCGTTCCGGCTTCAGATTGGTGTTGGGCATCCGGGTCTGGGTTTGCGGGTAACCACTCGCCAAAGGATAAGTCGGTATGGTAAGGAACAAAGCAGGTTCATTTCCTACTTCCGAATACGATACCCGCAATTTCATATAGGGCATGATATCTGTTTCAAGATGGAGCAGGTCGGTCACAATTCCCGACAATCCGACAGTAGGATAGAAAAAAGATTTCGTATCCGACATTGCCAAAGTCGACGCCCAGTCGTTACGGGCCGTCACATCCAGGTAGACCATGCTCTTATAGCCCAGTTGAGCGCTGGCAAAAACCGACTGTTTTTGCTTTTTATAACCGGTCTGGGACCTTTCCGAAGTCGAAATATTCACGTTGGAATACGTGAACAGGTTGGGAACCCCGTGGAGTTTTCCCCCATACATATCCTGGTTATACTGCACATCCTCCATACTTGATCCGATATTCGCCGTCAGCCCGAACATGTGGTCGTTAAAATATTTATTGATACTCAACAGCACCTCCCCGTAAATCTGACGGGTTTCGGTTTCATTCAACGAATAATAGCCATTCTCCGAAGCAAACAGCGTATTGGTCGAGGCGTTGAACTTCTTCTCATACCTGTCGTTGCTTTTATCCAGCTTCACACGACCGGAAAGATTGATTCCATCGGCGAACTTATATTTGAGGGTGGCATTGGTCATATACCGTTCCTTATGGTTGATGAATTTGTCCCGCTCCGTGATCCAGTAAGGATTCTGTATCGACAGGCCCTGGTCGCCGTAAGGCCAGAACTGCGTCTTGAAATTCCTCGCGGCATCATACCGTTCAAAAATCTGCGCTTTGGAGAAGTCGTCACCCGGAGGGAACAGGTAAACCGGGATCAGCGGATTAAAATACTGTCCCTGTGAAATCATGTTCTGTTCCCGGATATTACTCGTCATGAACCCAATATCCATGGTCATTTTTTCATCCAGGAATGTGGACGTGTTGCGCACAGAAAAATTGTAACGGTCGTAATCATTATTGTGAATGATCCCCTGCGAAGTCACCGAGCTGACCGAGACATAGGTCTGGTTCTTTTCGGTCCCTGTCGATAAGCTCAAGAAGTTAGAGACATTCAATCCGGTCTGGAAGAAATCGGCAGGATCGTAAGCCGATGGCGTTGTCAGCCTGTCGCCCCAACTGTAATAACTTCCGGCCTCGGATTGCCCGTATGTATTCTGAAACCCGGGAAGCACCAGGGGAGAAGAAAAGATGGTATTGTTGGTCAGGTTGACCGACAGTTTTTCTTTCTGCCCCTTTTTTGTCGTGATCAAAATCACACCGTTCGATGCGGAACTGCCATATAAAGCCGCGGCAGACGGACCACTGAGTACCGAAATACTCTCGATGTCATCGGGATTGATGTTGGCAACGCCATCACCGGTTTGACCTGCCCCGGCAAAAATTCCTTCAGGTTGTTCGCTCGAGAGGCTCGGCATCGGAATACCATCGATCACATAAAGGGCATTGTTATTCCCCGAGATGGATTTGACGCCGCGCATGATCACGCGTGCAGCCCCCCCCACGCCCGTTGATGAACTGTTGATCGTTACCCCGGCGATTTTCCCGGTCAGGTTGTTCACGAAGTTGGCATCAGAAACCTTATTGATCTCGTTGCCTGCTATCTCCTGAACATTGTATGACAACGACTTGGCTTCCTTTTCGATACCCAGCGCGGTGACCACGACTTCATTGATCCCGATCGCCTCTTCTTCCAGGTCTATTTCAAAATAAGTCTGGCTTCCAACCGGCATTTCCTGTGTTTTCATCCCGACAAACGAAAAAACCAGGACCGCGTCGGACGATACATTCCGAAGTGAAAAGCTACCGTCAACGGCAGTGATCACCCCGGTGGTGGTCCCCTTAATAATCACGGTGACCCCGGGAAGAGGTTCTCCATCCGAATCAGTCACTTTCCCGGTAACGGTTTTTTGCTGCACAGACCCGGCCCCGTCGGGCGAAAGTACAATTTGCCGGTCAACAATGTGGTATTTCACACCCGACCCGGCAAACAGCTTCTCAAGAACCTCCTGAATCGACGCCTTTTCTACCTGGATATCGGTAGCCCGGCCCACATTCACCATATCCCTGTTGTAAAGGAAAACATAATTACTCTGCTGCTCGATTTGAAACAACACGTTCTCCACAGACGAATTTTTTAAATTCAGCGTCAACTGTGTTCCCTGGGAATAACCAGTGACCGCAAATGTTTGGATGAATCCAAACAAAACTAAAAAGGATGTCAATCTCATCATAAGCAATAACTTCTTTTTCAATAACCGCCTCTCCTGCCCGGCAAAAATCAAACAAGTTTGATCTTGCGCTCGCCTGGTTGAAACGGGAAGACCATTCCAATCAAATTTTTTCATAATTTTGTTCTGATTAATTTTCTACAATTAATTTAAGTTTCAATCTCATGATGCGGGTAATGTGGGGACATTACCTGCATTTTTTTCACATAGGCTTCTTTTTTTTGGTTGTCATTTTTTATCAATAGTCACTCTTCCTTTCAAATAAGTCCCCTCACTGGTTAAATATCCCTTCTCATAACGATAGTGGACAGGCGCTGACAGCTTGAGTAATTCGAGTATCTGCTCCAGATTTTCATTCTGAAATGTTGCGTTATAGCGATAGCCTCCCAGTTCCGGCTGCGTCAAGCGGATCTCCACATTATACTGCCGCTGCAACTGGCGCAGGATTGCACTTAGCGGGGTGTCTCTGAAAATCGACTTTCCCTCTCTCCAACAAATATAACGGTCAATCTTCTCACTCTTGACCGATACGGTTTTTTGCGATTTGTGAAAATAAGATACCTGGCCAGGTGACAGGAACCGCTCTTCCCCGCCGATCATCAGCGAAATCTTTCCTTCCACCAGCGCTACCGTCACCAGTTCCTCGTCCGCGTACGAATTGATGTTAAACGCCGTCCCGTATACCTTGACCTCCGGTCCCGGGTTCTCGACAATAAAGGGAACATCCCTCTTTTGAATGCTGAAGAAGGCTTCACCGGCTATTTTAACCTTGCGCTCCTTCTGGTGAAAAAGAGCCGGATATGTCAGCGTTGACCCTGCATTTAACCATGCTTTTGATCCGTCGGGCAAATCAACCACCGTGCGCGTACCTGCCGGAGCCACAACCGTAACCTCCTGGTCCGACTGAATATCAACCAATTGACTATACGCCGACTCCCAGCGGACCTGATCCGTCTGCACCCACAGCGTATACGCCAGTAAGGGAACGAATAATACGGCGGCCATTTTGATGATGGTATCATACAATCTTCTGGTTTTGGATTTTCCGGTCGACTTCGTCATCCGGGTAAAAGTCCTGTTCCACAGGTCGAGCACCTCCTGATCGCTGACAGCGGGATTTAAAAATGAAAACTTCCGGACCAGGCTGACCGCTTCGTCAAAGCCGGAAGCATAACGGGGATTTTCGGATCGCCAGTTTTCCCATCGCCGGGCGTCAGTCACCTGTTTACCCTTAGCCCACCGGACAAAAGCGGTATCCGAAAGTAAGTGCTGAATGACGGTATCGTCTGTGTACTCCATGCTCCTTATTTTGAAGTAAAGAGCAAAAACAATCACTTTATACTCACTTTTTTCAAAAAAAATTAAAAATTATTTGATTGATACGTATAAATAATTGAACTTTGTCGTATAAAAATAAAAATATGGACGCCAAGGTTACATTATCGTTTGATAAAGAAATTGTGGATAAAGCAAAAAAATTTGCTAAATCACAAAATATCAGCTTGTCACGGCTTACAGAATTTTTATACCGCCGGATTACCAGCGGCCATTACAGAAGTCTTGAAGACCTGCCCATAGCTGACTGGGTGACCAGTCTGGCCGAAGGTGATGCGGTATATAAGACAAAACCCCGTACCAGGAAGTCCCTCAAAAATGAATTCTTTCAATCAAGAAAATGAAACGAATATTCCTTGATGCCAATGTGCTCGTTTCCGTTTTGAATAAAGAATATCCTCTTTTCAGTTATTCTTCACGAATACTCGGTTTAGCAGAAACGAAAGACGTTGAACTATTCACTTCGCCGGTATGCCTGTCTATTGCCTTTTATTTTGCGGAGAAAAAAAGCGGAACTAAAAACGCCCTGAAAAAAATTCACCTCCTCGTTTCTAAAATAAATATTGCAGATACCGACAAAAAAGTGGTGATCATGGCAAGCCAGAACAAAGCTATCAGAGATTTTGAAGATGGCCTGGAATATTATTCGGCTGTCAATGCCGGATGCGAATGCATGGTCACCGAGAATACCGGTGATTTTTACTTCTCCAAAATCGATGTAATGCGTTCACAACAATTTCTGGAACAATTTCTGCTGAATTAAGGGCCATTACCACATTGCAATTATTCTATGTATGCCTACTCATTTTTCTTTTATATCCACTCCTCCGCTCATACTTCCGGCGGCGCCAAAAGTATCCTGATTCCTGAACGCCAGGTAAAAAGCACCGTGTCCGCCCATACTCAGACCGGTAATTGCCCGTCCTTCACGGGAGCGGATCGTCTTATAATGTTCGTCGACCCACTGCAGTAATTCACGGGCCATATAAGTCTCATACCTGAAGGAACTGTCGACGGGACTGTCCATATACCAGTTTGAATAATTCCCGTCGGGACAAACAATGATGAAATCATAACGATCGGCATACTTTGACAGCCGGGACCTTGGTGATCCACCCGTCGCACCGGTCGCTGTATCCGTGCAACAGGTAAAGCACCGGATAAGGCTGGCTTCCCGGATAACCATCCGGAGTAATGACCACTGCTTCAATTTCTTTGTTCATCGATTTACTGTGCGTGGTTACATTCCGGACTTTGGCGGCCCATCCTGCTGAACACCAGGTTCCCAGAAATAAAAGAAAACAAACAAAATTTTTCACCCGTGGCTATGTTAAATAATTTTCCGACAGAAAACTGCTGTCAGGCACTTCTAATTTATGCTTTCTTCTCTGATGAAAGACGGTCAGCAGGAACATTTCGACATCCGGTGCGCTCCCGGTACCCGGGCTGTTCATTTCCCTCCTGATCTTTTCCAAAGCCCGGAACAGTAAATTACGAACAGACTGAATATTCATATTCAGGATCAACGCAATTTCCTGAAACTCCAGTTCGTGATTGAACCTGAGCAGGATCACTTCCCTTTGCCTCCCTGTTAATCTCTTTAAACTCTGGATGAGCAAACGGGTCTCCTCCGATTCCCTTTCTTCCCGAATAATAAAATCCTCCTTCGAAAATTCAAAGGAGCTGATCACCCTCTCGTCCAGCGGTCCTTCTTTTCTGACCCTTTTCACACGCCTCAAAAGTTCGCGCCTTACCGAAATAAACAGATAGGCCCTGATATTTTCGACCTTTCCCATTTTTTGCCGCCGCGACCATACATCCGCAAAAATGTCCTGGATCGTATCTTTCACAAGATCAGACATGAATACCAGCTTTAGCCCGTAAGAATACAGTTCCCTGTAAACGTGCTGAAACAGCTCGCCCAGCACGACATAATCCCCGCGCTGAAACTTCTGCCATAAAAGATCAATGGAACTGTGTGTGCGATCCGGAACTTC
>CAZANK010000019.1:0-16728 GCA_964486235.1 uncultured Prolixibacteraceae bacterium
CTCTTTGTTCAAAAATAGCTTTGTTATGCACCTTGTTCATAGGCATCTTTTCCGTCTTTAACTGGTGATCATAAACACTGGCCATCAACATTCCAAGAAACTGAGGGGTAAACGCCTTTGTATGAACAAATGCTCTGAAGCATCGACAGATATTGGTTGCCCTTATTCCGGTCTGAAGATCGAGCCAGGGATAACCCTTCCATCCCGCAGAACCATAAACTCCTTGTTTATAGACCGGATGAACAATATCAATCGTTTTTTCCAGCGGATGCTTGGTGATCCAGTCTGTCGTAAGGTCTGTAAAAGTTTTGGCATACCGTTCATCTCCTGTTTTCAGAAAGGCATTCACCAGATCATTTGCCCAATTGAAACGATAAACCGATGCCACCCATTCAATGTCACCTGCCGGATCAGCAGACCAGTCCATGTCAGAACCATAATTGAAAGCCTCATAAGGTCCCCATTGAAAAATATGTTTCTCAAGATCGTTTGCCCTGCTTACCGATGAATCTTTCGACGCTGTTCCGGAAGTTCCTCCGGTAGGCTTTGGATAACGGCTGCGGTAATAGTTGAGTAATGCAGCCAAAGCCGCTTCATAACCTTTTCCCTTTAAAGTTTTTTTTACTTCTGCCAATTCCGGAAGTTCCAGATTTAATACTGAAAATAGATATGTACCGGAACGCCGGTGACAACGCCTCCCGCACTGGTACGGGCATTTTGCATACAGGTCACCGGATGAAGGTCAACCACGCGCGCCGACAGATTCCGGTATTCTTCGGGTGCAGGCGGAGTGTCCAGATATTTTCCTTCCCGTTTCACCGGATCATTGAAAGCCCAGTGTTTCGTATCGCCCTGCCCCCCCTGCATTACCGCACAGCGGATCCCGCTTTCCCAACTGTTGATATATGCGGTCAGATCCGCTTTCGGAAAATGCAGGTTCGAATCAGGCATTCTCAGCTTTTGGTCAATCCGGTTGAAACAGAGTTCCCGGTCTGCTTTTTCAAATGACAACGGATGGGTGACGTCGACCTCTTTTCCACCGACAACCCATTCGTCCATACCCCAGAAATGGGCATTGGACAGGTCCAGCTTCAATTCATTGACCAGCCGGGCGACCAGGGGCAGTTGCTCCGTTGGCCCGATCGGCCCGCATACGCCAACAGGGTTACTTTCCGATGCCTGTTTCCAGGCAGTAATATATTCCAACGCCTCCGCCAGGTAAAAATCCTCCAGGGTATCATAAAAAACGACCTTGAATCCCGGTCGCGACAGTTGGAGCAGATCGTTTGCCGTCAGCTTTGCAGCATCATTCAGAATAGCGTCATCCAGGGTGGTGAAATCCCACCAGTCGGGTGCAAGCATACTTAATTTTCGTGCCATGCCATTACTTTTTTTGTTGATTATTTTATGGTGTGAACTGCTTCTCCAAGGATCTCCCGGAGGATATTATCCTGGGGAAAACCATGTCCGAGATGTTGCCTTAATCCTTCTGCGTATTCCATGCCGGCTTCTTTTCCTCTTTCTTCAGCAAGCCGTTTCATCGACAGGATATATTCATCTATTTTGTGGTGTACCAGCAACCAGTTGCGCTGGCTTTCATGACAGGCCAGCATGCGTTCTTTTATCTCAACTTCACCTGAAATATCCATATAAATATCCGGATGAACGGGATGGCCCAGTATATCCTTACCTTCCATCGGATCGCAGTAGTACAGATAAGGAACCGGCTCAAACTGGGATTCTTCAATTTCCAGATTTTTAATCCCGGAAGAAAAGCAGGCTGTCTGAGCGATCCGGCTGGTCATCTCGTGATCGACCATGTAATCGGCAGGGCTTGCCGTGAATACGATGTCCGGTCTGATTCTCCTGATCAATGCAGTTGTCTTTTGAATCGCTTCACGGGTATAAAAAATATAGACATCCTCAAATTCGAGGCAATGGTACGTAGCTCCGATCAAACCGGCAGCCCGGGCTGCCTCGGCTTTCCGGATCCGGCTGATCTCTTCCCGGGTGTATTCGGCGGTACCTTTATCGCCGGGAGCCATGGTAGCAATATGCACTTTCCATCCGGCTTTTGCTAACAACGACAATGTCCCGGCACAGACAAATTCCGCGTCGTCGGGGTGGGCAAACAGTCCCAATGCTGTTTTATTCATCTTGTTCAAGTTAATGTGATTGTTTTTCCGGTTTTAGCCGACAAATAACAGGCTGCCAGTACTTTCTGGCTCTGTAATCCCAGTAAGGCGCTGTTCTCCGGTTCCCTCTGTTCAAGGATGGCCCGGCTGAACTCGTCGATCTCAGCCAGGTAGGTGTTGACCGGTTCAGGATCAACAGCAATCGCCCCGGCAACAACCCGTGACTGAAAAGCTTGGTAGCCGGTATCATCGCTTTCAAGGTACGCGGTCATTTCTCCGGAGTCACCCTGCCCGATCGTTCCCCTGGCCAGAATACTGCCTTTGGATCCATAGAGTTCCAGAATGTTTTTGCTGCTGTTATCAGGGATACAAAAGAACGTGTCTACGGTAGCCATGGCGCCATTCTCAAAGAAGAGCGATACCACAGCGCTGTCTTCCGGCTCATAAGCATGAACTGAGTTGTTAATAAAACAGTGCACCCGTTCCACTTTACCAAAGAACATTTCCAAAAGATCGATACAGTGGCTGCCCATATCCATCAAGGATCCTCCGCCGCCAAGCTTCTGATCCTGCCGCCAGGCTCCGGAAATGGGAGGATACCAGCACGATAACTGTGCCCTCCCGTAAACAGGCTTTCCAAGCCTTCCTTCCCGGATCAGCTCTAAGGCAGCCCGGTGTTGGGCTGCGAACCGCATCATAAATCCTGTCCCGAACAGAACACCTTCCTGCTTGCACAGGCTGACCATTTTTTCGGCTTCTTCAACGGTCAATCCAAGAGGTTTCTCACAAAACACATGCTTTTTTGCCCCTGCGCTTTGAACAACCTGCTCAAAGTGCAGGTGTGCCGGTGAAGCGATATACACGGCATCGATCCCGGATCTCAAAAGGTCATCTATGCTGATCGCAGCCTTTGCTTTAAATTCGCCGGCCACCGCCAGGTTAACTTCCCAGTCGGGATCATACACCGAAACCAGTTCCGCATACGCTGAACGGGCAATTCCTTCGGGGATCGTCCTTCTTCTGGCGATCCCTCCGGAACCGATCACGCCCCATTTGACTTTCTTTTCCGTCATTGCTTCCTGTTATTTGGAATATGCCACAATGACCTTTCTTAACGCATCACCAATCTGTTCGCAGTTCTCCGGCGTATAGGTCGGGAAAGCAAAGCAGGTAAAGGTGTGCTTTTCATGCCACTGGGCATTGGGTACATCCACCTCACTGTAGTTGGCGCTCCGGGGATCGGTGTACTCTTTCGAGGTAAACGGAAAACCACTCTTCCCGAAAGAATTCTGCTTCTGAAAAGCATTCTCCGTGTGGCATTGCGGCCAGAATACCTTCCATACCGGGGCCCCTTCGGCAGTTACCGCCTGCACAAATCCCTGAATATCACATTTCATATTTTCAATATCCAGGGAAAACGCAAGCACAAACCAGCCGTTGCGACGCTCGTCCGTATCAACGGGCACGTATAATACCTGCGGCAGATCTTTGATCCTGTCCATAATGATATGGGCATTGCGGTGCCGGGCAGGTATATTCCAGTCGTCGATCCGTTCAAGCTCGGCAAGACCGATTGCCGACTGCATCTCGGTCATCCGGTAATTCCATCCCACCATATTGTGAATATACGGAAGCTTCTGTTCCAGTTCAAGAAGGCTCAGCCGTTGTTTGACTTCATAGCCATGATCCCTGAAACTGCGGGCTGTCCACGCGTATTCTTCATTGTCGGTGGTAACCATCCCTCCTTCCCCGCCTGTGGTAAATGTCTTGTTCTGGCAAAAACTGCACGCCGCGATATCTCCAAGTGCTCCCGTTTTTACTCCTTTAAACGATCCGCCATAAGCTTCGGCGTTATCCTCGATCACAAACAAGTTATGCTTTTGGGCAAACGCCCGGATCTGATCCATGTCGCAGACATTCCCGTAGAGATGAACTGCCATGATCGCTTTTGTCCTTTCATTGACCAGCTTCTCCGCCGACTCTACGCTGATGCAGTGATCTTCCCGGTTTACATCGGCAAAACGGGGAACTGCCCCTGCCTGTACCACCGAAAAACTCGAGGCAATGAACGTGTAACTCGGTACAATGACTTCGTCGCCCGGGCCAATTCCAAGGGCTGTTAAACCCACATGCAGGGCCGCCGTCCCGGTCGCCACCGATATGGCATATTTACTCCCCTGCCATTGGGCATATTTTTTCTCAAACTCCATTCCTTTGGGGCCCGTCCAGTAATTCACTTTCCCTGAACGAAGGACGTCTTCGACCGATCGAATGGCCTTTTCGTTAAAGCTGGGCCAGCCCGGCAACTTAGCTCTGACTGCTTTCGGCCCTCCCTGAATTGCTAATTTTTTTAACATACTATTGTTTTTATTATTAATCGACAGAATATTCCGGGAATAATCTTATTTATTACACTGAAAATCATTCTATTGTCCCTGTATTAAATCTATCTTTTATCTAAAAAAATCTGACGATCTATCATCATCCATTACCGGTTGAAATTTTTAATCGCCCTTCCGACCTGGCTGATTGCTGAAAGGTGCCTGTCTAAACAGGGCGCAAGGGTTGGTCTCCATGGGGCTGTCATAAACCCGTACAATCTGGAAGGATCAATCACCTTTTTGCAATAATCGACTGTCGCTTCCATATTCTGATCGTTGGAGTGGTTGCTGCCGGTCGGGATCTGGTCAAAGCCATGGCTCTCCAGTTCCTGATATAATTTCACATAGATTCTTTCTGATTCTTCTATATTTTTCAAATCAAATTCCGAATCATAGTACCAGTTGCTCTGAAGCACGGATTTGGGCATTTTTTTGAAAAACAGATCCGGATAATGCCATGCATAATCTGACCAGATCCATGAACGTACCCCTTTCTTTTCTACTTCTCCGATATAGAAATACAGGTCACCCCACCAAAGGTCATTTTGACGGAGCACGACGTAATCCTGCCGCTTTTGGTGCTGGGCCGTTTCTTCATCCATTCCCAGGTGAAAAAAGCGTGGGTTGTCAAATAGTTCAATGACTTCACTGATAAGATCCCGGCAAACGGAATAGTATTTTGTGGTGGACACCATGCGTGAATATTCCCCCAGCCAGATGTCATGAGTAGTTGCAAAATTCAGCTTGGGAATCGGTTCCAGACCGAGCTTCCTCATTTTGGCCAGCTCCAATCGCAGTTTCTCAGGCGTCCATGCATTTTTGACCGCAATCTCGGGATGGCTCTCATACCGGATGGCATCTCCCAGGTCAATGACGACCATGTTCATGCCCGCGGCCGCCATTTCCTTCAGCAACGTATCCCAGACAGGCTCGTCAAAGGTAAGGAACGGCCGGTACGGATGAGCCCATTCCCTGGCTTCCTGGCAGGTGGTGCAATTGTAATTTTCGTCCCGGTATTTCAGGGGCACGTGATCTTCCCACATGTTGTAACTCAAATGTAAAAGATTGGCCCAGATCATCTTTTCAGCCGCATTTGGCTGTGAAAAAAGCAGTGAGGGTATGCTGCTTGCAACTCCGGCTGCCGTCATCTTTTTGATAAAATATCTTCGGTTTTCCATATTGATTTAATTGATCTTTTTGAATAGCTCGAGTAGTTTTGAAACGATCTTATCCGAAGCCCCGGTC
Organism: uncultured Prolixibacteraceae bacterium; assembly: GCA_964486235.1. Classification (GTDB taxonomy): domain Bacteria; phylum Bacteroidota; class Bacteroidia; order Bacteroidales; family Prolixibacteraceae; genus JBCFBK01. The sequence goes on from CAZANK010000019.1 coordinate 5,762, forward strand.
TCCGCACGGCTGGAGCCCAACCATGTTTCATACCCACCCAGTTTGTATTGCTCCGGTGTAGGCAGGTATCCGTAGTAACCGTTGGCCAGTTCAATCGTAAACGATGGTTTGAACGGGCTTTCAGCCTTGATCTTCAAACCTGTTTCGGCAAATGTTTCAAAAGGGATTGCCGCGATACCGAGATCCCCGATCCGGAAAGCCTGTAAGATAATATCAATTTCTCCAGGCCATTCTTTATCGATTTGAAGGATCCTCTTCGCATACTCTTTTTCATATCGATGGAATAAGATGACGGTATCAGGCTTTGACAGTACCATTTTTGCCTGGTCAATCATTCTCTGATCAGGCTTCCTTACTTTTAACGTAAGCTCTTCCTGCGCTGCCTGCAAACTTATCCAATTATGATAGCGAATCGTATTTTGAACACGGTATACTTCCCGGGCCACATCTTCAGCCACAAGACGCATTTTGGCATAGGGTTCCATTTTTTCTGCCGGTCCCCGGAAGTTAATGTTGTTGACATCTCCGGAAGTACCGTTTGACATCATCCCCACAAAAGGAGGATCCTGCCTGTCCGCATTTAACAACTTTTGAATGCAATCGGCAAATACACCAAAGTAATCTGCCGACAAATGTCCTTTCCGGGTGCCGCCTACATAGTGAAGGGAATAGTTGGCAAACAAGGCGATCGGTCTGCCCTCTGTTGACCTTACAGATATAAAAGACACATCCGGATCAGGCTGACCGGCGGGTTCAAGAAGATCGGGATTGCCTCTACCTGGGTTTGTCACCACAAGATCTTTTTCACCAAACGGGTTGACCGCCGTAAAATCAGGGGTCATTTTCCAGCGGCGGACAAACACATGTTGCGGTATGCTTCCCACACCCCACCCGATGCGGGCCGGTTCCAGATTATCGATAGCGATCCTGACCACATTGACCACCCGCCGGATAAGAAATTTCTGGTACTCGTCAAATTCTTTCCCAACATTCCATCCCCTCCGTTTCTCACCGATCCCCAGCGCGCTTACGGCAGAATGGCTGTGTACAGCCGATATAAGAATTTGTTCACACGGCAGGCCGGTCTCCTTATAAATTAACCGCTTCATTTCATCTGCCAATTCACGGTTTATTCCCAGAATGTCCAGAACCACAAAGGCGAGTTTCATTTCATCATTATCGAGTACCAGGCAACGTGCATGCAGTTCGTCGTGTACATAAATTGCAGGGGGAGTATCCCACTCACCTACAATACCTCCTCCCAGGTACGGCGTGATATTACTCGTTGCAGCACCGGCCCGGAATACTTTTTTCTGAGTATGATGTGTATCAGCCTCAAAGATAGTTTTTGCATAAATTGATTGTATATTGCTTATTATCAATAAAATAAATATAAGCATCCTTGAATTGAAAATGGTTTTTTTTTGTTCATAGCCGGTCATTTTTATATGTATGAAGGTAATACATACCTGATTTAGCCAATAATACTAATCTTTTTATTGATGATACTTTTCTTTAAAAAATGCTTACTTAAACCTGCTTTTAGTATTTTTCTATCTATTTTAGTATCATAATGCCGTTGTCAGATGAAGGTACCTGAAATCAGATTATTCAAAGAGCCAGACCAATCATTTATCGTGTACCACGAAAAAAAGCCTTTTTCACCCTGGCATCATCACCCTGAATATGAACTTGTCCTAATTAAAAAAGGGAAAGGAAGAAGAATGGTCGGCGATCATATTGCTCATTTTAAAGACAGTGACCTGGTTTTGGTTGGTCCGGATACACCTCATGAATGGCTTTGTGACAAAGAGTTTTTCCTGACAAACGGAGAGTTCACCGGAGAAGGGATTGTCATCCAGTTCACACATGATTTCCTTGGTGAAAAATTCTTCAACATTCATGAAAACAAAGCGCTTCGACTTTTTTTAGCCGGGTCGTCCAGGGGATATGAAATTTACGGACAAAGTAAAAGTCAAATTGTCTCTCTCATGCATAAAATGATAAAAATGAGTGACACCGACCGCTTTTACTCTTTATTTTCAATTTTCAAAATATTCTCATCAACGACCGAATTCAATGTTCTTTCGAGTCCGATTTTCCGCGAATCCTTTTGGTTAAAGGATAATGAACCCATGCAAAAGGCGTTGCAGTATATCATCCAAAACTTTCAGAAACAGATCCAGGTAAACGATTTACTGCAAATTACCAATATGTCTTATTCTTCATTTTGCAATTCATTTAAGTACTCGTATAGAATGCCTTTTAAAGAATATCTGCTGAACATGCGGATCGGTTACGCGTGCAGGCTGTTGACGGATGCGGCGAAAAGTATCTCAGAAATTGCCTATGACTCCGGATTTGAGAATCTTTCCAACTTTAACCGGCAATTCAGAAAAATAAAAGACATTACCCCTTCCCAATTCCAAAAACAAAATATACCTCGCTGATCAGATCTGTTTTTGAGCGCCAGGCGTAGCCATTAAGTCATCAGAGGGAGAAGGCAGAAAATGTCAGAAGATAGCTACCCGCAGAAAGGGCCGCAGGCTTGCTGTCTGTGACAACATTGCCTGTGGATATTAAAAAACCAGGTTTTTCAATATCCAGCACCTTGTTCATGATATCGTATGCGTGATCGGTTTCACCCTCCGCATAGGTAGTTTTATTTGTCTATAAAATCAAAGGGATAAATAAAAGCTTTGATCTTTTCTCCTGTTCGAAGGCGAATCCAGCTTTCAAAACCACGTTCTCCTTCGGTCAATTCGATGACCCTGGCGCCGTTACTTCCATCGGGATGGTTATAGTGGGATGTTTTCCGGCTTCCGGTTACCCGGCCGTAGCAAAGCATGATTTCTTTCCAGCATACCACATAATCGTTCAGGTGATCGTGCCCCACGAAAACGGCCATCACATCGCCGTTTTTCTTAAATGCCGGGAACAAGCCGGTATTCCTTTTCGAGCAGGCAACCTGCTCTTTCCGGGTGCCATAAAAGCGGGCATCCGGATCGATAATCGCCTCCTTGAACTCGGGAACCGGAATATGGAAGAACGCCACCGACGGGATCGGAATGCCCTTGTTTTTCAGCGTATAGTCTTTACTGGTCCGTGTGTACCAGGCCACCTGATCGGCTTCGACGGTATCGCGGTTGCTGTCAAGGCCATAAAGTACCGTCATGATGCGCTCGCTGCTGGACTGGTAAAGCGGAATGGCAAAATTGGTCATGCCGGTAATGCCATCGACCGTGCCGGTCATGTTCCCGGGAAATTTTCCCATATAGTCAAAGATCTCCCGCCGGCTCATGCTGAGTTCGTCATCGTGGTTGCCAAGTACAGCCGCGAATGGTATTTTACGCGAGACAACCGGTTTGAGAATAGCGTCAATCCCTTCAGAAACCGGTTCACCGGTAACATGATCGCCGGTGTAAATGACCAGATCAGGTTTTTCCGTCTCCAGCACCTGGTTCATGCATTCGGCAGCTTCGTCCGACTCGCTGACAGCCGCTTTCCAGTGAATGTCTGTAAACTGGACAATTCTAAATTTCCGGTTAAGCTTGTACGACAATTTCAGTTCATGTGGAAGCTCGTCTTTTTCAGGCAGTGCAGGCCATAAATTTGCCGATGCACCGGTGCCAACCAATGCCAGGCCTCCCGCGACCATGGAAGAATTCCGAAGAAAAAATCGCCTGTTCATCCTCTTGTCATTCATTTTCTGCTCATGTTTATAAATTAAATTTCTACTCTTTTCACGCTGTTTTCCTTTGCGATATTCAAGCCAACCACATCCGCGCCCAATCCACACCGGTTTATGGTTTTGGCCGGTATTGGGGATCATCGCTTGTGAACGAATGCGGAACGGTAATCCGGTTCAGGAAACGTCCGGTCTCCAGGCGGGTCCAGGTGTCGAACGCTTCACTGCCCTCCGTCAGTTCAAAGACTCTGGCACCGCGACAAAGCGTGTGGTAGGTGTTATTCCCTCCTGAAAAGCGCCCGTATCCCAGCGCGATCCCCTGCATGTAAGCCACGTAATCATTGTCGTGGTCGTGCCCGACAAATATCCCTTTCACGTCCTTACACTCCATAAAGGCTGTGAATAATCCGGAATTTACAGGCGGACAACATTCCCGTTCGACCCGCCAGCCCACCTTGCGCTGATCCGGCTGACCAAAAGCAGCAGAATACTCAACCAGCGGGATATGAAAGAATGCCAGGGCCGGATAAGGTATCCCGTTATTCTCCCCGGTGAGCATCTTGCTTTGCCGGGTATACCATGCAATCTGGTTCCCCCTGATCCAGTCTTCACGATGGTCAGCCCCGGGCAGGTCGCTCAGCGCATTCGAATCGAAAAGATAAAAGATAAACGCCTTTTGGCCGGAGCCATCCGATTTGTAAACCGGAATGACCTGGTTGGTATAACCAAACACTTCTTCCACGGATTCTTTCTTCGGTTCGTTCAGACAGCCATCCAGTCCGGTCACGATTTCATACACCTGATCACGGGGGGTATCCCGTTCGGAATCATGATTTCCAAAGACGACCGCAAAAGGGATACCTCGGCCCGATGCCAGGCTGGTGACTTTTTCCCACAGGGCTGCCGGCTTGTTGTCGGTCACAATGTCGCCCGTGTAGATCACGAAATCAGGTTTCCCCATATCCAGCATCTTGTTCATGATGTCGTACGCGTGGTCGGTCTCCCCGGCCGCATAGGTGGCGTGGATATCGGTAAACTGGATAATTTTAAACTTCCCGTCCTGATGAAAGCGAAGCTTTTTCTCCGGCGACAGCGGTTTTTCCGGCTTTTCCTTCCCGGCAGGCGAACTGCCGGCCGATGCCTTCACGCCAAAACCAACTGCGCCGGCAGCCAACGCCGAATTCCTGATAAAATTTCTCCGGTTAATCCTTTCCTTCATGTGCTTATTTTTATCGTTTTATATATTTTAATAACAGTGAACCAGGAGCTTTACCGCATTTCTTCCGGATCATTTCGCTCCGGTCATATCAAACTCAAGGGTCCCGCCATCTTTGATGAACTCATAGCCAATCGAAAAAGAATCGACCGGTTTTCCGTTTAACCGGATCGCTTTGACGTACTGATGGGTCTCCGAAAGGTGATTGGCTTTGACCGTGAACGTTTTTCCGTTGGGTAAGTGCAAAGTGGCTTCGTGCAGTTGCGGCGCCCCAAAGATATAGGCTCCCGATACCGGATCGACGGGATAAAAACCTAACGCGGAAAACAGGTACCAGGCCGACATTTGTCCGCAGTCGTCGTTTCCGCATAAGCCGTCCCGTTTGGGCAGATAGAACTGGTCAAAGACTTTCCTTACAATCTCCGCCGTCTTGTCAGGACGCCCGGCATACGTATACAAATAAGCGATATGGTGGCTGGGCTCGTTTCCATGGGCATAGAGTCCGATCAGGCCTGTCACGTCGGGTACGGCAACATGGCCCGGCAATTCGTCTATTTTGATGAAAAACAGCGAATCCAGCTTTTGTACAAAAGCCTCGTTCGAACCAAACAGGCTGATCAGTCCCGGCACGTCGTGCTGGACATGCCAGGTCCACTGCCAGGCATTTCCTTCGGTATAATCGCCGCCTTCCGATTCGCTGGTCAGGGCATGTGAAGAAAACGGTGTACGCCAGTTCCCCCTGGAGTCGCGTCCCCGCACCAGCATCCGCTCCGGATCGTAGAGATTTTTGTAGAAACCGGCACGGTTCATAAAGAATCGTTCATCTTCGGTTTTGTTTAGCGCTTTGGCCATCTGCGCCACACAATAATCGTCGTAGCCCGACTCCAGTGTCCGCGATACCGATTCACTGGCGCTGACATCGAACGGGAAGTATCCGTACTTGTCATAATTTGACCAGTCCGCTTTGTTGTGCTCCGCCGTTTGTGCATGCCTGATCGCTTCGTACGCAAATTCAGGATCAAAGGAGGTATCCCCTTTGAGATAAGCATCGACGATGACCGGGATGGCATGGTTCCCGATCATGCACCAGGTTTCACACATCCCGTATTCGTTGGTCACCAGCAATCCCGTCTGCCGGTGCCGTTCCAGCAGTGAACGCACAAAACGGCTGTTTTCTTCGGGATACATCAGGTTTAAAAACGGATGCAAGGCCCGGTAGGTATCCCAGAGCGAGAAGTTGGTGTACATGTCGCCCGCGGCGCTTTTATGCAGCTGGTGGTCCCAGCCGGAATAACTTCCGTCCACATCGGTGACCAGATTGGGCATCAGTAAAGCATGGTACAGGGAGGTATAAAACGAGATCCGTTGCCCCTGATCCCTGGCCTTGATATCGATCCGTTTCAGATAGCTGTTCCAAACAGCCTCTGTCTGTTTATGAACCGCGTCAAAGTCCCAACCGGGCACCTCCGTATCAAGATTCTTGACCGCCCCCTCCACGCTCGCCGTCGACAGACCCACTTTCACGTGTACCGTTTCCTGGTTGCCGGTCTTAAACTGAAGCAGCACTTTGGTTATTTTCCCTACCAGTTGCTGTTTGTCGCCAATGATGCTGTCTTCGTAAGACGTAAGCTGTTCAAAAGGCTTTGAAAACCGGGCGCAGAAATAATAACGGTGATCGCGGATGAAGCCGCCCGAACGGCGCATGCCCACGATCGTCTGCCGGTCGACCACCCGGATATTGCTTTCGGTCGTCTGGTCGCCGATCCCATGGCCCAGGTCAATCATGATCCCCGATTTTTCGCCCGCAGGATAGGTATACCGGTGAAAACCGACCCTCGGGGTAGCTGTCATTTCGGCGACAATCCCGTAATCGTCGAGACGGACCCGGTAATATCCGGGACTTGCCTTTTCCGAATCGTGCGAAAACGCAGAGCGGTAGCCGGCGGAGGGGTTTTCCTCTTCGCCCGCGAAAAACGGCACGTCGCCGGTAACCGGCACAAACAGGATATCGCCCATTTCGGCGGCGCCGGTTCCGCTCAGGTGTGTATGCGAGAATCCCATGATGGTCTTTGAATCGCTGTGATATCCCGAACAAAACTCCCATCCTTTGATCCCATTGTCGGGCCCCACCTGGACCATCCCAAACGGGGTAGTTGCCCCCGGGTAGGTGTGACCGGTAAAGGCGGTACCGATGAAGGGATCGACGTCATGGACGGGATCAGGCTGCACGGAAGACGAACAACCAGCCAACGCGCCGGCGACCAGGCTGAGCGAGATGGTTTTAACAATCATTTTTAAACTTACATTCATTTTCGTCATAAATACTGGCAAACAAATCTGTTTCATGAATAAAATAATCCTTTTTTCGCCGGATGGACAACTATTCAAAGAAGTTTGGCATTTTTTCGCCGGTCATATCAAATTCCAGCGTTCCCCCGTTTTTGATTTCCTCATAAGTCACGCTGAATGATTTGAGCGGCTTCCCGTTTAACCGCACGGACCGGACGTATTTGTTCTGGTCGGACAACTGGTTGGCTTTTACGGTAAAAGTCTTTCCTCCGGGAAGATGCAAGGTTGCTTCATGCACCTGGGGGGCCCCGATCAGGTATTCGCCCGACACGGGATCGACCGGGTAAAAGCCAAAGGCAGAAAACATGTACCAGGCCGACATCTGTCCGCAATCATCGTTCCCGCTCAATCCGTCGCGCCCCGGCAAATAAAACTGATCAAACACCTGCCGGATGATTTCCTGCGTTTTAGAAGCATGACTGGTGTAATTATATAGGTAAGCCACATGATGGCTGGGTTCATTGCCATGGGCATACTGTCCGATCATGCCGGTCACGTCGCCATGAAAGCCCCCTGCTGTTGTCGCTTCGAGGTCCATCGTGAAAAGCGAATCCAGTTTGGCTTCGAAGATATCCTTCCCTCCCATCATCGCGACCAAAGCGGGAATATCGTGCTGGACATGCCAGGTGTACTGCCAGGCATTTCCTTCGGTATAATCGCCGCCGCTTGTCGCGGCATGGGACAGCACCAGTTTGTCGAACGGCGTACGCCAGTTTCCCCCGGAGTCTTTTGCCCGCATCAGTCCGCTTTGAGCGTCAAACAAATTCTTGAAATTATCAGACCGGGCTCTGAAAAAAGCCTGTTTTCCCGAATCGCCGGTCAACCCGAACAGGAGGGACGCGCAATAATCATCGTAGCAATGTTCCAACGTGCGCGACACCGACTCGACAGGGATCAGGTCGAAGGGATAGTACCCGTATTGGTCATACACCTCCCAGTTCGACTTCTCGTGTGATGTCGTCAGCGAGGTATACACCGCTTCGGCAGCCAATGGCTTATCGTCCCTGACAATCCCTTTCAGGTAAGCTTCCGCGATGACAGGTACTGCGTGATTGCCAATCATGCACCAGGTTTCATTTTGGCCGTAATCGTTTGTGCATAAGAGGCCGCGTTGCTGATAAAGGGTGAGCATTGACTTTACAAAAAGGGCGTTCTTTTCCGGATAAGCGATGTTGTAGAACGGGTGTGTGGCCCTGTAGGTATCCCACAAAGAGAAGTTGATATACACATCCCTGCCGTCATCAACCAGTTCGCCGTTAGGAAGACGATAGTTCCCGTCCGCGTCGTTGATCACGTTGGGCATGATCAATGCGTGATAGAGCGAGGTGTAGAATGAGATGCGCTGATCATCATCGACCGGGACAATCTCGATTCGTTTCAGGTATTCATTCCATTCGGCGGTCGCGTCCTGCCTGACCTTGTTGAAGTCCCAGCCGGGAATCTCCGCCTGAAGATTTTTTGATGCTCCTTCGGGACTCACGGTCGACAGGGCAACCTTGACCAGTATCTCTTCATTTTTTTTCGTGGCAAACCGGAATGCCATCTTCGTGATCTTCCCCTGAATGCCTCTTTCGCCCGCGATCTTTCCGTCGGTCCAGGAAAGGAATTCCTTCACGGGCTTTGAGAATACGGCATAGAAATAATAGTTATGGTCGGGTACAAATCCGGTCGAACGCCTTTGCCCCACCACCACCGAGTCATTGATGAAATGAATGCTGGTTTCGACCGGCTCATCCCCGATTCCGTGGCCTAAGTCGATCACGATGGCCGACTTATCCGATTCGGGGTAGGTATATTTATGGAAGCCCACCCGCGAAGAGGCCGTTAGTTCCGCCTTGATGCCGTAATCGTCCAGCATCACGTGGTAATACCCGGGCTGCGCTTCTTCGCTTTGATGGGAAAAGGAAGAACGGTAGCCTGTTTTCGTGTCACTTTCGTCTCCCCGGTCGAAGGCGACTTCACCGGTGACCGGCATTAGCATGATGTCGCCCATATCCGGGCAACCGGTACCGCTAAGGTGGGTATGTGAAAAACCGATGATCGAGCTGTCGGCATGGCAATAGCCCGAACAATGCTCCCACTTGTCGGTGCCGGTATCCGGACCGACCTGCACCATGCCAAAAGGCAACTGCGCCGCCGGGTGGGTATGGCCCACGTAGTCCGTACCGATAAACGGATCCACAAACTGCGACAAATTTTCGACCTTCTCTCCGTTACACCCGAATAACGAGGCGAGGAGCGCTATTCCGCAAATACGATTCAATGATCTCATTCTATAGGGTTTTATGGTTTTAATCCATGGTCGTCAGCAAAACTCTTTCGTTGCTGATTTTCTCCTGTTGTGCCGATTTCCCGTTCCCGGTATAGTGATTGCCCGACGATTTGATAGTTTTACCGGCATAAGACGCCAACCCGTACCCGTCATTGTATTGAATGGTATTGCCGGATACGGTGACCTTTTCACAGCCATCGTAAAGGCATTCCGCGTAAATGCCGGCCGCACTGTTCGCCTCGATCAGACAGCCGGAGATCATGATTTCGCGACTGGCTGCCAGGTGAATCCCGAACCAGTCGTTCCGGGTTATTTCACAATTCGTAATTTCCACGTTCCCGCACCGGATTACCGACAAACCACTGCCAAAGGGGGAAGCCGCCAGGCGGCTGTCCTTCACTAACACATTTTTCACGTGGTCCAGTTTGAAATTATGATTCAGTCGTGGCCCGGGGACAATGCAAGATCCGTTATCGCTCAGGTTGCAACCGATCATTTCCACATTTTCAGCGCCACTCACATAGATTCCGTGATGCGTAAAGTTGAGGAGCGTGAGGTGATCAAACGTGATGTTCTTCATCTGTCCTGTTGCCCGGGACAGCAAGAAGATCCCGCCATGTTGCGGCGCCAGGCGCAATGCTCTGAACATTCTTCCGGAATTGGGGTCTTTCCCGTTATAATCCGTGGTTTCAGCCCCTTCCAGAACAAAGTTGCCCAGCTTCACGTTGTGCAGATTCTCGTCGTTGTTGACCACACACCTCACGACCTTCTGGTCAAAATGCAGGATGCTCTTTAATCCTTCGCCGACAAGCGTGGTCCCGGCTGGAATTACCAGAGCCGTGTTCATGGTATGGATGCCCTCGCTCAGGATCACCCACTTCCCTGTGCGGGCTGCCTGATCGAGGGCCTGCTGCAAGGGGTCATCCGGGTATACCCTGATCGCATCGGGCGGGTAATTCGGCTTGCTCTGTTTCATGGCTCCGGAGGGATAGCCAATTGTTGCAGCCTTTGGGTAAGCAACTTTTTTCGCCGGTTTTTCATTTGGAGCGCGAAATGCCGTCAATACGTCGAGGGGAAACCGTTGTCGCACTTTTTCGGCGGCGACCCTGAGATTCGGCAATTCCAGTCCATTTGACCGGTAATGCTGGTAAACCATTTCAAGCGGAGAATCCAGGCTTCTCGCCCGCGGAGAAATCATTCCGTAACAGGGAGGGTTACCTCCGTTCAGATACTCCATGGTATATTCATATCCCAAAGCCAGCCGGTTATTCCCTTCCGAGAACAAATCCAGGCCCTGGCTCCAGGCAATCCGTGCAGCCCCTGCAAACTCACCCAGCCCCAATTGGGTATGTCCCTGATCGCGTGTTGACTCCTGACACTGGCCATTTGGATAAATGTATTTGAAAATACTTCCATTCCCGCGACCGCGCAAATAATGTTCG
>CAZANK010000020.1:0-16530 GCA_964486235.1 uncultured Prolixibacteraceae bacterium
TCCTTTTTGTACTGTTCATAGCTGGAGTGGAGCCCCTCAGGCCTGTCTTTTGTTAATTTCATTTTATTCCTTGCTGCCCTTGACCGGTCGAAAAAATCGTCAAGCAGTTCAATTTCGAATTCCTTCACCATTTGATCTACCGTTATGCTATCATCATCACTGGTGATTAATACTGCTCCCAGTTGTCCGGGGTCTTTGACTGAAACGGCGTCGCCGTATTTCTTTTTTAGCGCCCGCAGTTTCTCCCAGTTTCCGTCTAAGTGAGCCAAACGACGATCCAGATTTACTGTTGCCACGACATAACTAAATTAATTGGTGCTCTTTGCCACTACTTCTCCCAATGGATTGCGTATTTCGGACGGCGTCCCCCGGTCTCCGATTGAACCAAGAAGGTAAAATCATTATTTTAAGTATATCATCATTCCCCGATCATCAGGCCGGTTATTTGCCTCGATATCTCTGTTAAATCGACATTTTTCTTGAATTTCAGAAAATAGTGATGGCTTTTTTCTCCCCATTTCCAATAATTGCTCCCGTCAGGATTCACCATACACCTTCCATTATTCTCAAAATCAAAGAAATCCGATGATTGCGGAACAAGGAGAAAAACGGCTGTTTGATCCCAACTTGCCCGTCCTGCAAAATTATTGTACAGTTCGTATCCCCTTCGCACAGGATGATGAACGGATAAACCATTTTTCAATTCGATATTTCCGGTAAGAATTGCATTTCCTATTTCCCATCCGCTGAAGACAACCTCCTTTTCCCAGTGTTCAAGGCAGTATATCGTTGAAGCCGGATCAGGCCGGTAAAAATTGGCTTCCTTCCCTTCAGGGAATTGTCCGCCCATACAAACCCATTTTTTGACCTTCGCATTGACCAATGTTTTTCCGTCATACGAAGAAAATTCGTCCGCTCCGGATTTGAGCAGCTTTTCCAGGTTACTCAAATGTCCTACGGTTATAATAATGACAGAATGATCCGGGCTTTCGGCTAACAATTTCCGGTAAGTGGCAGCAGCCGTTTCAGCTTCCTGCCATGACGGCAACTCATGCGTGTATTCTTCGGACAACTGCCGGGTATAGCGGGAATGATTCTTCAACGCAGGTTGATCATCCAGAAAACCGATCGGAAGATTGCCAAATCCGTAATACTTGTTCAAAACGCTTACACAGGTGGGGGCATACGGATCGTCACTGGTCACGACCACGCCAAGAAGGTTTACCTGGCTTTGTTTATGCAAATTGTATAGCATGGCTAAGGCTCCCACATCGTCAATATCGGAGTCGATATCAGTATCAAAAATAACCCTCACCGGCTCCGAAGTCGGGCCATTGACGGATTCATGACAGGACCAGACTGCGCCGGACGACAGACTTATCAGAGTCAAAAGCATAATAAAAAAACAAGACCTCCGTATGCGACACGGAGGTTTTACTTGTATCTGTTCCATGAATTTCTCATTTAATCTGCATACGAACCCCAAAACTTCAGTTCGGCCAGCATCAGTTCAGCCACACCGGTATTGGTATCCGTGATATAAAACCGGAGATAACGGAAAGCCTGATTGGCAGTCTCTATATCCATGTCAAACTCATATCCCCCTTTTATATAGGCCTGGTCATCTGCGGACAGAACCATGCTCGCGGTATATTTGGTCGCTCCTGAAGGAAGGGTCAATTGGCAGTCGGCAATCTTTACCCAATCATTTTTCCATGCATCTGTGCCATTAACCTGCAGCCATCCTGTCCAGTATTTCAGGTTATCCTCCCTGCTGCCGTTTCCAATTTCCTGTACAGGCTTTGGGTTATTGGTGCCCCAGATTTCAAAAGTAGAATAAATAATCCCGGAAAACAACCCGGGATTTCCGGATGCTCTTTGTCTCATCCAGGTCTTCATCCTGCTGTAAGAGGCTTTCCGGCCCATGTCAATCGTAAAATACATGGGGAAAAACCGGGTTTCCGTTGAACCCGGGACATAAAAACTAAGGTCCTGCACGCACTGAAAATAGGGTAGGTTGGTAAAGAGATTACCATCAACGATCCTGTTGAATGTATTATTGGAATTTCCAGGATAGTTTCTGAGGTCTCCCCTGTACGTCCAGGTATTGTCACTCCACCCGTATTGGGTCCAGACGTCCGTTCCTTTATCACGACCCAGGATTTCGGTTTCCTCTAATGGAGTCAAAATGGTATCCAAAGGGGTGGAGTAATGATTCCACCGGTCTTTCAATTCAATCCGGAAATTCTGTTCTACCGGATCACCAAACCCTCTAAACGCGTAGCGGCCTTTCATGGTATTTGAGAAATAGGTCTCCGACAGTACCATATAACCGGTTGAATCGGCTGCATAAACAGAAACAGCAAGGTCTTTTTGCAGCGCATTGTTCCAGGTCACATAAACTCCCCCAAAGGTTTCACTGGCATGTAACGTTTTACGGATCAACTCAATGGGGGGAGCTAAGGGTTTAATGATTACCGGAACACCAGGAGATACATTGTCACTTTTATCGACCGCATATAAGTAAACGGTGTGCTCATTCGTATCCGCATACCCTTCCAAAACGATCGTATCGGTAAACGCTGAGGCATATACTTCCTTGCCGGCATCATCCTGCCCGAAAGTATATACCGCTTTCACTCCCATCAGGTCCTCTTCGGCAGGATGCGTAAAGGTGATGATCGCACCTCCGTTCACATTTTCCACCTGCACCTGACTTACCGGTGAGGGAGGAACATTGTCTTTAGGATCATGCCAATCCTTTACTTCGGTACATTGCCACACGATGAATGGCACTATGATAGAAACAGATAAATATTTTGCTTTCATCTTACAGGTTATTAATGATTTACCATCCCGGGCTTTGCAGGGTATTCTGATTGTTCATCAGCGTGCTGACCTTGACTGGCCAGAAATAGTCCTTTTTCTCAAACTTGAGCTGAAACAGCTCGGTTATCTGATAATACTCTTCGGCCGTTCTTCCCCAGATATTCAATCCCCGAATTGGTTTGTTCATATATTCTTCGGCCAATTTCCACCGGCGCAAGTCCCAAAAACGAATGCCTTCAAAAGCCAGTTCGTTCAGTCGTTCCCGGCGGATGATCTCCCTCATACCATCCTTGGTCAAAGGCTTACTCTTCTTTGCATCAATGGCATAGTCACTCCAGCTTTCGACCACGCCGGGCAGGCCGGTACGCGCCCTGACCATGTCAATATACTCATACACTTCACTGCCGGGTGTCTCCCCGCCGCATTCGTTCAACGCCTCGGCATACATCAGGTAAAGATCTGCCAGGCGAATGATGGGGAAGGCGTACCGGTAGGAGGAATACGAACTGCCGTTGTCCGGCACTGACGTTAAATAGTGGATCGGCTTCTTGCAGATATAGCTGGTACTGCTGTACCGATCAAGCGAACCAATCATTCCGCCAACCGTTCCTAATTTGAGTTCAGTCACCCACATGTAATCCTTATTGGTCGTGTTGTCATTCGATACCCGGCTATTCCCGTAGAAGGTTCCTCCGTCAAAAAAGATGGATCCATAGAACCGGGCTTCCCTGTCGAAATGAAGGTTGATCGTCTGAAATCCTTGCTTAATATACCACCGTTCGTTAGAAGTAGCTGTTCTTAAGCCCATCGGGTCTATTCCCTCCCACTCCTTGTCTTCTTCGATCGGTAATCCGTTTTTCGTATAAAACTGTTCCACCACATGCAGGGGAGGAGCCCAGGTCTTGTATCCCGCGCTGCCACCGCCTTGATTTTCGGTAAAAAAAGGTGTACACGACCGTTGTAAAAAGGCCACGTCGGTATTCGAGTCTCCCCAAATAATCTCCGGATTCCAGCGTTCAGTTGCGGCCCCCCTCACCTGCATCGCCAGAATTGTTTTTTCATTTAAAACAGAAGCATAGGTGCTGCTTGTCCTAAAATCATACAACCTGTGTTTCGCAACGATCGCTGTATCGATGGCAGCTTTGAGCGCAACGGCGGCCTTCTCCCATTTTTCCACGCTGTAGGCTTGAGGGAAAAGCCGGATACCCCGGCTGTCTGCGTAATCGGCATAATCGGCATTGCCGTTGAACAACGGACTCGCGGCGTATGTCAGGACCTGCGCCTTCAATGCAAGGGCTGTAACCTGGGTAGGCCGCCCCATTTCTCTCATCACATCTTCAATAGCCAGAGGTAATGCTGCCGCGGCTTCATCCAGCAGCGATACAATGTATTCCACCACCTCATCCACCGGTTCACGGTATCGCTGCACTTCGCCGGCAGTGGCGCTTGTAGGCAGGTTTTCGCTGATCAGCGGAATAGGCCCGTACATCCGGAATAACCAGAAATGATAAAAGGCTTTCAGAAATTTCACCTCGCCGATCCATCGGTTGCGTTCAAAATCATCCAGATCATACGGTTTATGGATATTTTCAAGAAAAATATTACAGTCGCTCAACGCGGTAAACAGGGCCTTACCCCCTCTTAAATTTGCCCCGCTTTGCATGCTTGACCAATAGTTGGCAAAAGGATCATTGGTACCCTGCTCTCCCAATGCAATGGGCCAAAGTCTCCGATCGGAAAGTTCAATATACCAGACCTCATCGCCTCCCAGCAAAGCAGGATTCGAAGAAGGATTGGCAAAGGCAGGAAGGAAAGAAAAACAACCATAGAGATACCTTTCCGCTTCAGTACGGTTGTTGAATGCGTGGTCTACCGTGGCAATATTGTCAGGAACGATGTCCAGATAATCACAACAAGATAAAGTTAACAAAAAGGATATCAACAATATGCATCGACCAAAATTCTTTAATCGCATTATCTTCATGACAGTTAAAATGAAAGATTGACACCTATATTAATTACACGCTGAAGAGGGTAATTCAAACCATTACCGCCCATCTCCACATCCCACAACTTAAATTTACTGAACAGTAACAAGTTGGTTCCGCTGAGGTAAAAGCGACAGGAAGTCAGTCTGATCTTGTTCACTTTTTTTTCGGGTATGGAATAACCTAATTCAACACTTTTCAAACGCAGGAAAGAGTTATCCCGCAAGAACCAGGAGCTTGTCTGATTATTGTTACTGATAAGCCTGTTTGATAATCTGGGCCAAAGGGCGTGGGGATTTTGGGATAACTCCGTCCAATGGTCATCCGCAATGAACTTAGCCAAACCGTTTTCCAGGACGAGTCCATCTGACGTCCCTTGTATAAACGGTGACATCGCCTTGGCATCAATCCAAAAAGACGACCTCGCCGATCCCTGAAAGAACACAGAGATATCGACGCTCTTATAGCCTGCCGAAAACCCGAACCCGTAATTAATTTCCGGAACAGTGGGATGTCCGAGAGGCACTCTGTCTAACTCATTGATCACCTCGTCGCCGTTCATGTCTTTGAATTTGATATCTCCTGCCCCGTATTCGCCAAAATCCTGTCGCGGAGAATTCTCCACATCGTAAACATCGATAAACAGGCGTTCCGCTACATATCCGTCTCTTTGAGAAATAGGGGTGCCGATTTTCGATCTCCAGGGCGCATTTAAGCTGGCATAGTCAGGTTCCTCATAGTACTTGTATACAGAACGTGCATAGGTAAAGTTAGCCCTGCCTATCAGCCACAAATCAGTCGTAATAGTATGGTTGTAATCGATCGAAATATCGATTCCTTTCCCTTCAGCTTTGCCGACATTGACCAGCGGCGTACTCCACAATCCCATAGAAATAGGGATATCTGCCCGGGACTGGAGTATATTTGTGCGTCGTTCTTTGAATATATCCGTCTGAATTTCCACCTTTCCCTGGAACAAGCCCAACTCAATACCCAGGTTGCTTTTATACGCGATTTCCCAGCCAATCTCCGGATTCGGATAATTATTGATTTTGTATCCACTCAGATTGAGACCGCCAAAATCGAAACCAGTCAGGAAACTGCCTCCGCCGGTGGGGTCAACATTGGAAAGATAGAAAAACCGTGTATTTCCGATTTCATCATTACCCACCAAACCATAAGTACCCCGCAACTTCAACAAGGAAATAACCTCTTTTAACCTTCCTGCCCAGAAATCTTCGTTGGTGATGTTCCACCCCAGTCCAAATGAGGGGAAGAAACCCCAACGGTGGCCTTTGTCGAATTTTTCAGAACCATTGTATCCGAAGTTAAACTCAGAAAGATACCGTCCGTCGTAGGCATAAGTAAAACGTCCGGACAATCCCAGATTGCGCTGAGGCAGGGAAGCAGACAAAGTTGACGCATTAGCAGTCAGATAATTGCGGGCAATCCCCACCAACATCCCGCTAAGAGCATGCCGCTCTGCAAATATCCGGTTGTAGGCAATCGATGCTTCGCCATAGAAAGAACTGTTCACTGTTTTACTACCAGGATAATAATCAAGATATTCAGTACCTCTTCCGGTCCCGGAAGAGTTTAATTCTGTCAGCCAATAGTCATCTTTAAGCCTGTCATATTGCATGACCTCATAATAAAAAGGACTGTAACGCATCGACATATCGAAAGCAGAATACCGGGTAGTACTGCCTAACAGGCGGGCCGTCAGACCTTCGATCCAATGACTGAAATCCTGTTTCAGTTCAAGTTGCGCCATCATGGTGGATGTACTTGCCTGTTTGTAGCCTTTCAGCATTTCCGCGTAAGGGTTCATGTATTGGCTTGAACTTTCACTGCCTCCGTAACCTCCGAAAAGAATATGACCGGCGTTCTTGAATGTTTCGTCCGGCTCATAGTATGCCGGAAACCGCACGGGACTTACCTGGAGTATTTTTTTGTACATATCGTTCCCGCCGTTAAGCGGACCTTTGTTATCATCAAACGCTCCGTGCAACCGGACGACCATTTCCGTAGATTTGGTCAGATTGATATTGATATTGGAACGAAGCAGGTACTTCTTGTAATCGATGTTATTATTGAAATTGTTCCGTTTGTCTACGTTCAGGATACCATTATCCTGCGAAAAAGAGCCGGCAACATAATAACGCGCCAACGTCCCGCCTCCTGAGATATTCAGGTTTACCCGCTGGTTCATGGCTACATCACGTATAAGCATGTCCATCCAATCGATTGCAGGGTACACATAAGGATTAGTACCCCGGCTGGTATTGTCAATTTTGTTTTTTGAATACGGTGTGGGAGCCAAAGGATCTCTGGTAGATACCGCTTCATTGGCCAATTCCATATAAGTGATGGGGTCCGCCATCTCAATTTTTTTTGTTGGTGCCGAGAACGAATTCTCGATCCTTAAGGACACCTGAACCTTTCCTTCACGTCCTTCCTTTGTTGTGACCAGAACCACGCCATTAGCCCCGCGCGCACCATACAAAGCAGTTGCCGTGGCATCTTTCAATATCGAAAAGCTGGCAATATCGTCCGGATGCATTTTAGCCAAATCGGATGAACTTACTTCCACGTTGTCTATCAGGATCAGTGGATTCACTTTGCCCGTTCCAAAAGATGTGACGCCCCGGATAAAGAAGTCGGCATCATCTCGTCCAGGTTCTCCACTGGTTTGATAGGATATCATCCCGGCAATGCGACCGGAAAAAGCGGTGGTGAGATTACTTGAAGGTACGCGCAGCTCTTTGGTATTAACAGTCTGGATTGCCGAAATGACACTCTCCTTTTTCTGCTTGCCAAAGGCCACGACTGTTACTTCCTCCAGTTCATCCGCTTTTTCTTTCATGCGGACATTGATCGTCTTCTGGTTGCCCACATCAATGATCTGGCTTTCCATGCCAACAAAAGAAAAAACCAGTTTGTCCCGCGGTTCAGCCTCAATAGAATAGGTTCCGTCTGTATCCGTGATCACCCCGCGTGTTGTTCCGACGATCGTGATCGTTGCCCCGGGCAAAGGCTTCCCGTCGCTGTCCGTTACTTTTCCTTTTATCAGATTATCCTGTTGCCGGGGTTGCGGGACTTTCATCACCCGCCGGATAATGACCATTCCGTTCTCCACTTCATAAGAATAGTCATTCGCTTCGAGACACAAATCCAGCACATCCTTAACCGGCATGTTATTCACATCAAAAGTTACCCGGTCGGAGTCGTCGAAATAGGATTCACTGTAAATAATCGACACCCCGGTTTGTCGTGATATTTGTTTTAACACTTTTTGAACCGGCGTATTTTTTACAGCAAGGGTCACGTTTTGCGAGAGCCCGCTGGCACTAATATGCATGGTGAAAACCAATAATATAAAGGCTGTCAGTTTCATCACACGCAAAATTTTATACCACAGACTAAATTTTTTAAAATTTAAATCCATATTTTTACCTTGTTTTGGGTTTAGTCATCATCAATTCTACACACAAGATTCTGATACTGCCCAGGACGGTACCGGACTTTGCCGCACGCTTGGTCCGGTTTTTTTCTTAAGCAGCAGGAAGAAGAGAAGGTTACGTTTTTTTCATATCGCTTAGGTTTAAAATTTTAGGTTACTGGTTTCTGTTGTTGCTATTGCTATTTCAGTTTAAAGTTTCCGGTTTCCGGTTTTCGGTCTCCCGTGTCCGATTTCCGTTTTCCAGTTCTTGTTCTTGTCTTCATGTCTTGCATCTTGACACTTACGACTTCTTGCGCCTTGAGTCTGCCTTCACGGTCTGACAGTCAGCGTCTTCCCATCGAGGACGAAACGTACCCCGTTTGCTTCCAGCAGCGCAAGAACGTCGCTCATGTTCAGATTTTTACTGATGCGCCCGCCAAATTTCTTAGTACCGGGCTGACCTTCATACCGGATATCCACATCATACCACCGGCTGATCTGGCGCATAATGGCCGGTAGCTCCGTGTTGTCAAACTCGAAGAAACCCTTTTGCCAGGCCATCACCTGATCAAGATCCGCTTCACTGACACCGATCTCCGCTTTATTGCTTCTGATTACGGCCTGTTCCCCCGGCATAATCAGAACTGACCGCCCTTCATTTTTCACATTGACCGATCCTTCCAGCAACGTCGTCTCCACCGCCCCTTCATCGGTATATGCATGAATATTAAAACGTGTTCCCAGCACTTCCACTTCTACACCGTTCACTTTCACCAGGAAAGGCGTAGAGGCATTTCTTGCCACTTCAAAATAAGCTTCGCCGGTTAACTCTACCAGTCGCGCGTCGCCGGAGAAAGCAGCCGGATAATACAGGCTTGATGCGGAGTTTAACCAGACCCGGGTGCTGTCGGGCAAAACCAGTTGGTACTGGTGGCCCCGGGCCGTGTTGATCGTATTGTACAAAACCGGCATCTTTTCTTTTTCAGTTGAAGGAACATAAGCAACCTGTCCGCCTTGCTTCCTGATAATCGTTTTTCCCTGGACGGTTACTTCTCCGTTTTGAATGGTATCCAGGTCAATCACCGACCCATCGGCCAGGATCAGGGTGGCGGCTTCGCGGCCGGGGGGAAGGTCGACGCGAAGATGACTTTCCTTGTCTTGCAAGTGGTTTAGAAAATCATGGTACTGAAAAAACCAAATACCGGTCACAAAAAGGACGACAAGCGCTGCGGCAACAGACGACCATTTATAAAATTGTCTCCTGCGGGAAATGAGAAGGGTACTGCCTTTTTCCCGTGGTTCGATGTTCCTCAGAATACTCCGGTAGAGCCTGTCCCGCATACTCTGTTCATCGGGGTCGCGTGTCCATTCCGGATGTTGTTTTGCTTCCCGGTTATACCATTCCTCAAACCCCTGCTTTTCTTTTTCGGTGATGGTCCCCTTCAGCCATTTATCCGCTAATTCATATATTCTGTGTCCGTCAGTCATCCTGAATTGATCTGTTTCTATCTATAAAGTGTGAAAAAACAGGATGACCCCTGACCCGACAGCATCACTTTTTTCAAAAATTTCACCGGAACTGACAACCAGTGTAGGAATAAAACAATGAAATTGTAAACCTTATACGTTGAACCTTCTCTGTCAACCTTTTTCAGTTAAAGACAAAGTCACGTCATCAATGCCTGACTTTTTACAAATTTACTCGCATTTTATACCTGACTTTTTACAAAAAACAGCATATTTATGGCCTGACTTTTTACAAATAGAGCTAATTTTGTACCCAACAACAGCTAACAGGCATGGAAAAAACATACTTTACAAGGACAATTGATTCCCACCTTCTTGAGTGGAAGGACAGTCGCACACGCAAACCGTTGCTGTTGCGTGGCGCACGGCAAGTGGGAAAGTCATCTGCCATCCGGCATTTTGCAAAATCGTTTGAATATTTTATCGAGGCTAATTTCGAGAAACAACCCCAAATAAATGAAATTTTCGAGGCGGATCTTCCGCCCCGGGAGATTGCCGCCCGGCTTTCCATATTCTACAGCGTACCGGTAGCGCCGGGTAAAACGCTTTTGTTTCTGGATGAAATACAATCCTGTCCCAAAGCTGTACATAGCCTCTGGTTTTTTTATGAAGATTTCCCTGAGCTGCACATTGTTGCAGCCGGTTCATTATTGGAATTCGCTTTAAAAAATATGACTTCGTTCGGCGTCGGACGTATCCGCTCATTGTTTATGTACCCGATGTCATTCGACGAATTTCTTGCGGCCACGGGCGACAACAGTTGGATAACAGCCAAGCGCAATGCCACTTTCAGGAATCCCTTGTTCGACGCGCTTCACGGCAGGCTTATCGAGCGTTTTCGTACCTATCTGATGGTCGGGGGCATGCCGGAAGCGGTTACCGCATGGGTGGAAACCGGCGATTACCTGCAATGTCTGCAGGTACAGGACGACATTATCCAAACGTATGAGGATGACTTCTCCAAGTATGCGGAACGGATCGATCCAATGTTGCTTCGTCAGACACTCCGCAGTGTTGCTCACCAGATAGGAGAAAAGTTCGTTTACAGCAGTGTACGCGGAGATTATCGGGTTGAAAAAGTTAAGGAAGCATTGGAACTGCTGAAAGATGCCGGATTGATCAAACCGGTTATCCACACATCCGCAAACGGCTTGCCACTGGGAGCGGAAATTAACGAGAAGTTTATCAAATATCTGTTTATAGATAGCGGCTTATCGCTGCGGCTACTGAATATGGAGCAGATCGGCACATCCGGGATATCGCAATTAATACTGGCCGGCACAGCCACAGATTTGGTCAATAAGGGAAGTATTACCGAGATGGTTGCCGGCCTGGAATTATTGAAATATAATGCACCATCCCGAAAACATGACTTATATTATTGGCAGAATATCAAGCGCGGCGGACAGGCGGAAGTCGACTATGTAATCGGGTATGACATGCAGGTACTCCCGATCGAAGTAAAAGCAGGAACATCAGGTTCGATGAAAAGCTTGTACCGGATGATGGAAGAAAAACACTTGCCCCAGGGCGTCAGGTGTTCTCTCGAAAATTTCGGTATTGTGAACAACAAGGTGATCATCCTGCCATTGTATGCCTTGTCCAATTTATATGAAACCTCCGGAATTTTCGACGAACCAGATAAATTTTAAAAATCACAAAACATACCAATAAACGAATTTTACAGGCCTGATATTGCGCTTCAGGTTGTAAAGATAACCATGCCATTTATCGGACCGCTGTCTACAGCGCGGTGATATCTTCTTTTACGATCGTCAGCTTTTCAAGACCGCAAGATGTCACCAGGTAGGTATTTTCAATCCCCACCGCGCCAACACCGGGAATGACATACTTGGGTTCCAGGGCAAAAACAATACCCGGCTCCAGCGCTTCCCGTGAACGGGCCATCAACACCGGCGGCTCATTGATTTCGAGGCCCACCCCGTGCCCCACGAATTTGGCCTGTTGCCGGGTTCCCATGAAAAACGATTCCAGCTTGTTTTTCCGGGTTATTTCCATAGAAAGTTCATACAACGCCGCGCAGGCGGTCCCGGGTTTGGCAGTCTCCAGAAAAGCCTGATGGATTTCGAGCGATACCTGATGGGCCCGGTACGCCAATTCGGGAAGCTTCCCCAGGGCATACACCCGGGTAATATCGGTCATCCAGGGTGTAAAATTCCCGGCCATATCGACCATCACCGTCTGCCCTTCCCGGATCACAGACCCGTTCGCACTCACCGGCAATGCCGGCGAAATCCCTTCCCCTCCCAGGGCATAATCAAAGGGTGACGGATTTCCGGCGTTGTCACCCGAAAGAACAATCCCCATGTGAACATCCATATTCTCGCCAAAAGTTCTGAAAATACCCAGCGAACCATGTTGCCGTATCCAATACTCCAATTCTACCTGCAGTCCGATGTCGGTCATGCCCTTTTGGTAAAGGGAAGGAACGGCTTCATAGACCTTCTCATGCTGCCGGGCGTTTTGCCGGGTCATTCCGATCTCGTACGGAGTTTTGACCTTCCGAAGGGACCTTAACAAAGCCGATGCATTCCCCGCTTCAGAGAGCCCCAGGGCATGGAGCAACCGCAGGCAATTGTTCCAGGAAAGCACGTCAGTCTCCAAAAAAACCGTCGAAGGAAGCGGAAGTCGCAGGTTTTTCAAGGCATCCGGAATCAGTTCCGGTTTCTGAACCGGGACGGAATTGGCAAGCGAAAAACCTTCAGGCCTTTTGACAAAATGAACGGGCTTTCCTGTTGCAGGAACATAGAGATAACCGGCGTAAATCACTCCCGTCAAATAAAAAATATTGATGCTGCTTGTAAGGATACAGGCTTCCGTGTTTTGTCGCTGCATGGCCGACTGAAGCCGCTCCCGGCGTAAAACCAGATCTTCTGCCAATGATTGATTGCTGTTCATGAAATCGATTTTTAATACGTCCCGCAATTTTAATCATATAAACCGAAACCTGCATCTTTTTTTTTAAAAGACCGGAGATCGAAACAAGATTACCATACATCGCGAAAATCCTGAATAAAGATGATCGCAGGAAAAGCAATCGATTTATCGGCTTTCGCAAGAGATTCTTCAGGGTCCTTCACCGGCTCGTCAGTTCTTCCTTCTGAACGCAAATAAGGAGGAAAAATGAAAAAATTTACACAAACGATTGCGTAATCGTGCGGAATTTCTATTTTTGTTGGAACGTTAGGGATTTTTTTCGGCATTATTTCTAATTTTAAAACAGCAATTCCTGACTGCCAATAGAACGAAAATGAGACACCTGCGATTGACACTTTTCTTGAGTCTTGTCCTGGCATTCCACGCTTTTTGCCTGAAGCCGGTTCTTCCGCGTGCTGTTTCCGGGATTCAGAATGACGATGTCGAACGCGGGCTGCAGCCTTTTTTCATTCCTCCCGCCCAATATGCGGATCAATTTGGCGACTTCCGCTCTCCGCTCACATTTTATAACGGCGACACGGTAAAGACACCGGCGGATTGGAAAAAAAGAAGAGAAGAAATTCTTGATCGGTGGCATGAGCTCATGGGGCAATGGCCGCCGCTAATTACTGGTCAACAGCCGGAATACCTGGAGTCGGTCCGGCGGGAAAATTTCACCCAGCACCATATCCGCTTTTACTGGACTCCCGGTGAGAAAACAGACGGATACCTGCTGATCCCCGACGGAAAAGGCAAAAAGCCAGCGGTGATCACTGTATTCTATGAACCTGAAACGGCCATCGGCATCAATGGAAAACCGTACCGTGATTTCGCATACCAGTTGGTTAAAAGAGGGTTTGCCACCCTGTCGGTCGGCACGCGTGAAGCCTCCGCGAGACAGGAGTTTTCCCTGTATTATCCCGATATTGGAAATGCCCGGGTGCAGCCGTTATCGATGTTAGCTTACGCAGCCGCCAATGCCTGGCAGGTGCTGTCCGAAATTGACGACGTCGATTCCACCCGGATCGGGATCGCGGGCCATTCGTTTGGCGGGAAATGGGCCATGTTCGCTTCATGCCTGTACGAAAAATTCGCCTGTGCCGTCTGGTCAGACCCGGGAATTGTCTTTGAAGAAGGACGTTCTGCCGTCAATTACTGGGAACCGTGGTATCTGGGTTATCATCCCAAACCGTGGCGAAAACGCGGGCTCATCACCGGAGACAATCCGGCCTTTGGGTTATACCCGAAATTAAGAAAGGAAGGATATGACCTGACTGAACTCCATGCCCTGATGGCTCCCAGACCGTTCCTGGTGTCGGGCGGCTCGGAAGATCCGCCCGAACGCTGGATCGCCCTGAATCACGCGGTCCGGGTGAACAAACTGCTGGGCTGTCAAAACCGGGTCGCAATGACCAACAGGCCGGAACATTCGCCCAATGAGGAATCGAATGAGCAGATTTACAGATTCTTCGACTATTTTCTGCGACTGAAGATTCAAATTTCATTTCACCAAGAATAATTGACACGTTCAAAAAGAATTAAAAAACTAACTATGATTAACAGGCGAAATTTTATCAGGACAAGCGCCGTTACCGGCGCCGGGATTTCGTTCAGCACATCACTGATGGCTCAACGGAAATCCAAAGGATTGCGCGTAGGGATCATTGGTCTCGATACTTCGCACAGCATCGCCTTCACCAAAGCGTTGAATGACCCTAAAGCAGGAGATACTTTTGGCGGCTATCAGGTCGTAGCGGCTTACCCAAAAGGAAGTCTTGATATTGAATCGAGTGTAAAAAGAATCGATGGCTATATCCAGGAAGTCCGGAAATTCGGGGTGGAGGTCGTCGATTCCATCGACACCTTGCTGACCAAAACGGATGTGATCCTGCTTGAAACCAACGATGGCCGCCGCCATCTGGAGCAGGCCATCCCTGTACTGAAAGCAGGGAAACGCATGTTTATCGATAAACCCATCGCGGCGCGCCTTTCCGATGCCATGGCCATCTTCGATGCCGCGCGTCATTACCAGGTTCCGGTATTTTCCGCCTCATCGCTCCGCTACATTAAAGGGATGGACGGCATCAAAAAAGGGGAAGCAGGAAAAGTCCTGGGAGCAGAGACCTACAGTCCCTGCCACATCGAAAAAACACATCCCGACCTGGTTTGGTATGGGATACACGGCGTGGAAACGCTTTTCACGGCCATGGGCGCGGGCTGTCAGACCGTGGTTCGTATCACGACCCCGGATACCGACGTCGCAGTCGGCACCTGGGATGACGGACGAATTGGCTCTTTCCGCGGCTTACGCGGCAAAAAGGCAGGATACGGGGGAACCGTTTTTGGTGAAAAAGCCATCGTGACACTTGGTTCTTATAACGGCTACAATCCCCTGCTGTCCGGGATCGTCCACTTTTTCCGGACCGGGGAAATCCCTGTGCCGGAAGAAGAAACCCTTGAAATTATGGCCTTCATGGAAGCCGCCGACCTGAGCAAGAAGAAGGGCGGCATTCCGGTGTCGATGAAAGAGGTCATGGAAAAGGCCCAAAAAGAAAGTAAAAAAACACTGAAAATCTAACAATCATGGAAAATAACAGGAGAGACTTTATCAAAACGACGGTGCTCGGAACCGCTGCCTTCTCATTTGGAGGCGCGTTGCAGGGATTCAGCGCCAAAAGTTACCGGAATATCATCGGCGCCAACGACCGGATCAATGTGGGTGTGATGGGCGTCAACTCCAGGGGAATGGCCCTGGCCACCAACTTTGCCCGTCAAAAAAACTGTCACGTGGTTTCGATCTGCGATGTCGACACCAGGGCGGCAGAAAAATGCATCGAAGGTGTTGCCAACATCACCGGCAGCAAACCGAAAGCAGTACCTGATTTCAGGGATGCCCTGGCAGACCGCGACCTGGATGCCA
Organism: uncultured Prolixibacteraceae bacterium; assembly: GCA_964486235.1. Classification (GTDB taxonomy): domain Bacteria; phylum Bacteroidota; class Bacteroidia; order Bacteroidales; family Prolixibacteraceae; genus JBCFBK01. Next base: position 15,644 of record CAZANK010000020.1, read on the forward strand.
TGGTCATCGCGACACCCGACCACTGGCACGCACCGGCTGCCCTGCTCGCCATGAAGGCCGGCAAACATGTATACCTTGAAAAACCCTGCAGTCACAGTCCGGAGGAAGGCGAGATACTGGTCAAAGCCGCTGCAAAATATCAAAAAGTCCTGCAGATGGGCAACCAGCGCCGCTCGTGGCCCAACGTGATCAAGGCGATTGAAGGGCTGAACGCCGGCGTGATCGGCAAACCTTACTTCGGCAAAAGTTGGTACACCAACAAACGGCCATCGATCGGCACCGGCAAGGAAGCAAGTGTTCCGGACTGGCTCAACTGGGACCTCTGGCAGGGACCGGCTCCGCGCATGCCCTTCAAGGACAACTACGTTCACTACAACTGGCACTGGTTCTGGCACTGGGGCACCGGCGAAGCCCTGAACAACGGCACACACATGGTCGACCTGCTGCGCTGGGGGGCAGGCGTGGATTATCCTGTTCGCGTGAGTTCCAACGGAGGGAGGTTTCACTACCAGGACGACTGGGAGACACCTGACACACAGGTCATCACGATCGATTTCAAGGAAGGATTCACCATGACCTGGGAAGGACGGAGCTGCAATGCCCGCGGCATTGAAGGGTCATCGGTGGGAGCCTTCTTCTTTGGCGACAAAGGTTCCCTCCTGATCACCGGAGGAAACGGCTATACCGTTTATGATGTCACCGGAAAGGAAATCAAGACCGTGGCCGATAAAGAAAAAATTGATCCCCTCAATCCAGCCAGTCCGGCCCAACAACTGGATGGCCTACATATCCAAAATTTCTTCGACGGCATCACCGGGGGTGCAACCCTGCACTCCGATATTGACTCCGGACACAAGAGCACCTTGCTGGTTCAGTTGGGAAATATC
>CAZANK010000021.1:0-16384 GCA_964486235.1 uncultured Prolixibacteraceae bacterium
GATGCTGAAGGGAAAATCGGCCCTGCCCAGCCTGTTGGGGGGCTTCAACACGAACATCACCTACAAGGATTTCGATTTTGGCATGGTCTGGTCGTTTGTCATGGGAAACTACATTTATAACCGACTGCTGCAGAGCTCCATGACTCCCAATGCAGGAATGCTGGTGGCGAGTGAAAAACTGCTGACCGACAGTTGGGTAAAGCCCGGTGATCAGACCTATTGGCCCCAGCTCGTGGCAGGCAACGTCTATTATTACGATAATGAGGGAAATCCCTCCGAAATCGGTGTCAGTTACGGTTCCGACAACAACACGCCGTCTTCGCAATATCTTGAAAAGGGAGATTATCTGAAACTCAGGAATGTGACACTCGGCTATACGCTTCCCAATCGGCTTTCAAACCGGATAAAAATGAACCAGATACGCGTGTATGTCTCGGCAAACAACCTGATGTCATTCACCAAATTCTCCGGCTATGATCCTGAACTGGAAATTGACCAGACAAGCGGCGGCAGCTATTCATCATTTCAGTCGATGCCCTCGTCGCGCGTGTTTATGTTTGGTCTGAATCTTAACTTTTAAAATCGTTGAAAAATGAAAAAAATATATCAGCCATTAATTGCATTGATCCTGTTGCTCACGAGCGTTTCGTGCAACAACGACAATTTTTTCGAACTGGACCGCCCCAACCAGTATCCCTGGACGAGCGTCGAAGAACTTGAGCTGGCCGTCAGACAACCGTATCTGCTGTTGATGGGGAATGCCTGGGGAAGTCCGGTAGGCGCGCTGGGACTGAGAGGTTTTGCGGAATCGGATATTTGCCAGTACCTCAACGGGATCACCGGTGCCAGTTATTACTTTGAATATTATAACCGTCTTTGGGAAAGCACGGCCCTGAACGGGGAAAAAGAGCTGGAAACCGCTTTTCAGTACCTTTATCAGATGTCCACGGCAACCAATGCGCCGCTGCAGTTGATCAATGACGCAGAAGCGGAGGGAAAAGACGTGTTTCAAAATATGACCGAAGCCGACCGGGAAACGGTGAAACGCTATAAGGGTGAACTGCTCTTCCTGCGGGCCGTTTGCTACTGGTACCTGGCGCGGACCTGGGCGCCCCCCTACAATCCTGACGGCGATAACTCCGGGAAATATTTTGTTTTGAGACGCAGCTATGTGAACGGGGCCGACGAGATCAAAAACGGCAGTCTGTCCACCGTGGAAGAAGTGTACGCTTCGATCGTGCAGGACCTGAAAGACGCCGTTGCCGCGCTGCCGACCACCTACGTCACCTCCGAGTTAAGTCAGCGTTCACGTGTCAACAAATACGCGGCGCAGGCGATGCTGGCACGCGTTTATTTCTACATGGGCGAATACGCGCTGGCGGAGGATCAGCTTGATGCGGTGATCGGAAGCAACATGTACAACCTGAATGACGACCCGATCGCTGCCTTTGACAAAATCGCCGGCGAAGGGCACAGCGGAGAGATTATCTGGGAAATTGCGCTCAACGCGGCCACTTCCAAATTTGACCGTAACCCGACGATCTTTTCCAAAAACAACTATACGGCAAATGGCGGGCGTGGTACGAAATGGAACCACTGCTCCTGGGCCTGCTTCACGTTATCATACAGCTCCCTGCAGCAGATCGGCTGGATGAATGCCGACTATTCCGTGGGACCGCAGGCGGCCAATGACAAGCGGTATACCCAGACCTTCATCCGGCTGGAAGCCTATAAGGCAAACCCCTGGAGTCAATCGGCCAATCCCACCGAATACTGGGATCACCTGAACACCTATGAGACCCGCTATTCCCCGATCACCACGCCGCATGTTTGGCAGGACAAGCATTTCCGCGCCCCCACCACCGGGAGGCGTTCAAACCGCGCGATGCTGCGCCTGGCTGAAATGTACCTGACCCGCGCCAGCATTCGCTTGATGGACGGAAACAAGATCGGGGCAGCAGACGACCTGAATATGGTCAGAAGCCGGGCCGGCCTGGCCAATATATCTTCGGATCAGATCACCGAGTCTGCTATCGAAAATGAGCGGATCAAAGAACTGGCCGGCGAACATGCCGACCGGATCCTTTATCTGATTGCCATGCGTAAGCCCATCGGCATCGGCGACCGCGATCCATCCAAATTCTCCCCGGTTCAGCCTCCTTATTCCAGGTATTATTGGGATATTCCGGAACTGGAAAAACAAAACAACAATGCTTACAATGAGTAGTCAGCCATCAATGAGGTCAAAAAAATGTCCCGCGGAATTTTTCCCGCGGGACATTTTTTTCAGGGCTGCTTCATCCTGAACAGCAGCTTAACGCCCGGCATCTTGCTGCAAAAAACCAGCTCCAGGCAATTGTCCGTTTCAGTGAACGCGAACCACCTGCTACCCGTTTCATTTTTGGGCCTTTGCACCCAGCCCGGGCCGGCTCAGTCGCCTCACATTCCGCCACCAGCGGTCAGGCACTTCATAACGTGCGGCCATATCGTAGTCTTCCTGCGTGCAGGGGATGATCCGGTCGGCGTCCTCATACTCGTTAAAGATCTTCATCCACCACCGGCCGGTCTGGCGGCTCTGATAAAAAACAAGCTGCAGGTCGAGGTCCTCCATTTCGACGATGAATTCACTGAAATTGGCTCTGTTCTTCTCCGGGTCTTCTACTGTTCTGCAGTAAAATCCCTCGATAAAATGCCACACGATCTGCGCCATCAGCTTGCTGCTCAGGTCGCCGGTATCGAGCCGGGGGATCAGGTTGAAGAATCCCGCGACCTTCACCTGATCGCCTGTCCCTGCATAATGCGCCAACTGGCATGCTTCTTCGGCATAAAATCCGTTGGGGGAACCAAAATACTGGCCCGGTGCTTCCAACTGCCTCACCGCGTTCAGATCAAAACTCACGATATCAGCCTCTCTCATATACGGCTCAACGGTCGTCATATCATACCGAAGTTGTCCCAGCCGTTTTGTTTCGGCATCCACCTTCGAGGCGTATTGCAATTCGAGGCTGTCTGCAAAATAATTCTGGTATCCCAGCGTCACCTGCGAATACATCGTGGAAGGCTTACGAAAAACGAAGTTGAGGTAATTCTCGGAGTCGATTGCCTTATCCTCTTTGCAATAATCCATCTTCGGGTCAATGTTCACAAGGCTGAAAACCCGGTCATCAAAAGCTCTCGCGATCCCAAAGGTCAAATCCTGGCTCCCTCCCAACACCACCACGGTGATCCCGTGGTCCACCAACTCCCTGCAAACATCTTTCAGTGCAAAATAAGTGTCATTCGCAGTATTTCCGCAACGGATATTACCCAGGTCGAGAATCCTAAAGCGGGGTGCGATCCGGTTTAACCGGTACAGGTATTCCCTGATCCTGGCGGGCGATGCTGAACTTCCCTTCACGATGGCATTCCGGTCTTCTTCCACACCGATCAACACGATCTTCGCTTTCTCTGCAGGAAGTTTTTCCCGGTTTTTTTCCAACAGGGTTCCCAGGGCATACTTCTTTTGCATCCATGGTGCCGGTTTAAAGGTGGAAAAATCAACCGGTTTCAGATAGAGACCCAGTTCCATATTGACAGTTGACAGTTTAGCGTTTTTTTATTTACGACTTACAACTAATTACTTACGACTTTCTACTCGTTGCTGTTGTTTTCCGGTGTCCGGTCTCCCGTCTCCGGTTTCCTGTCTCCGGTCTCCGGTTTCCTGTCTCCGGTCTCCGGTCTCACGTCTTTCTTTTCCCTTTTTTTGCCGGCGTGCTTTCCTGCACAATCTTCAAACAATCGTCCAACGTCAGCTCTTCTGCCTTTGTGCCTTTGGGAAGCTTGAAGTTTTTCTTTTTATAGGAAAGATAAGGACCCCAACGACCATTCAGGACGCGTAGTTCAGGCTCTTCATCAAACGTCCTGATCAGGGCTTTGCTGTCTTTCTCCCGTTTGGCTTCGATCAGTTCAACGGCCCGCGACAGGTCAACCGAATACGGGTCATCCACCCCTTTCTGAAGGGAAACAAACTGGTTGTTATGACGAATATAAGGGCCAAAGCGACCGATGGCAACAGTCACCTTTTTGTTTTCATACTCACCCAGTTCCCGCGGGAGCTTAAATAACTCGAGCGCATCCTCGAGCGTGATGGTTTCGATGATCTGCCCCGAACGCAGACTGGCAAACTGTGGTTTTTCGCCATCTTCGGTCGACTCGCCGATCTGAGCCAACGGTCCGAAACGGCCAATCTTCACCAGAACCGGTTTCCCTGTCGCGGGATCTTCACCCAGGTGACGCTCGCCGTTCGTTCGTTCCGATACCTCCATGGCGCTTTCTATACTCTTGTGGAAAGAACCGTAGAACTCCTCAATCACCTCGTTCCATATCCGCTTGCCGTCGGCGATCTCATCCAGGTTTACCTCTACCCGGGCGGTAAAGTTGTAGTCCATGATCTTCTTAAAATATTTCACAAGAAAATCATTGACAACCATGCCGATATCGGTCGGAAACAACTTTGACTTTTCCGCCCCGGCGTTTTCAGTCTTTACCTTCTCGGTTACTTTTTCGTTCTTCAATGTGAGTTGAACATACGTACGTTCCACCCCGGGGCGGTCTTCCTTGATCACATACCCGCGGTTCTGAATGGTCGTGATGATGGGCGCATAGGTGGAAGGACGACCGATGCCCTGCTCTTCCAGTTTCTTAACGAGGCTTGCTTCGGTGTAACGTGGTGGTTTCTGCGTGAACCGCTCTGTAGCCTGAATGGATTCGGCACGCAATTCCTGATTAACCGTCACGGAGGGGAGCAATGCTTTCGAGTCCCCGTTCTCTTCCTCATTATCGGTCGATTCGATATAGACCTTCAGAAAACCATCAAACCGGATCACTTCCCCCACAGCCTGGAAAAGCTCGGGCGAGTTGGATATTTTCACGGTGATCGTCGTTCGTTCCAGTTCGGCGTCGGCCATCTGCGAGGCAATGGTCCGCTTCCAGATCAAATCGTACAGCCGCTTTTCCTGCGCGGTACCGCTGACCTCTTCCTGATCGATGTAGGTAGGGCGAATCGCTTCATGCGCCTCCTGGGCACCCTTCGATTTCGTCTTATACTGGCGTGTCTTCACATACCGTTCTCCATGCAAACTGAGAATCTTACTTTTGGCCGTGTTCAACGCCAGCGACGACAGGTTCACAGAGTCTGTACGCATATAGGTAATTTTCCCGCCCTCATACAGGCGCTGGGCGACCGACATGGTTTGGGAAACTGAAAAACCAAGCTTCCTGCTGGCCTCCTGCTGCAGGGTGGACGTCGTAAACGGCGCGGCAGGTGACCGCCTGGTAGGCCTGGTCACGATGTCGGCGATGGTAAAGCCGGCCGACCGGCATTTTTCCAAAAAGCGGAAGGCTTCTTCCCTGGTCTCAAACCGCTTGTTCAGCTCTGCTTTCAGCTCAACCACGTTTCCGCCGGCGTCCGGAACCAAAAATACGGCCGAAACGCGAAAGGCCGATTGGCTTTGAAAGCTGATGATCTCCCGCTCGCGTTCAACGATCAACCTGACCGCTACAGACTGGACACGACCAGCCGAAAGCGAAGGCTTCACCTTCTTCCACAACACCGGTGATACCTCAAACCCGACGATCCGGTCCAGCACGCGCCTGGCCTGCTGGGCATTCACCAGGTTAATATCGATCGGCCTCGGATTTTTGACGGCATTGAAAATAGCATCTTTCGTAATCTCATGAAAAACAATCCGTTTGGTCTTTTCAGAATCCAACTTTAAAACTTCCTTTAAATGCCAGGCAATTGCTTCTCCCTCGCGGTCCTCGTCGGATGCGATCCACACCGTCTCCGCGTCCTTCGCCTGCTTCTTCAAATCGGCAACAATTTTCTTCTTGTCAGGCGAAATCACATAGTTGGGTGCGAAATGATTCCTGATGTCAATCCCGAAGTTCTTCTTCTCGAGATCTCTGATATGTCCCATGCTTGAAGTGACTGTGAAATCCTTCCCTAAAAACTTTCCGATTGTTTTCGCTTTAGCCGGAGACTCAACAATAACCAGATTCCCGCTCATAAAACCTCCTGTTTTGAAAAAATTTTTGCAAATAAAGGAAAATGTCAGACCAAGTTCAAATTTTATACCATAAATTTCTAAAAATGCCTTTGTTAAGAATGACTGATAAGCGCCTAAATGAATTACGATTACCGCGTGATAACAGCGCATGGGAGAATTTCTAAGTTCCTGGGCCATTCCGGTCTTACCACGCACGGCTCTTCTCCCGACCCGCAACTTCTTGTCTCTTTTCGTTATCTTTGTCGCAAAACTTCAAAAACATGGAACAAGAGAAAAACAACTTCAAAAAATATACCCTGGGGTTCTGGGCACTTTATTTGTTGGGGATCCTCCTGTTTTTTATTCTTTTCTTTTCCATTGCAAAGGGGAAGCTGGGTGAAATGCCGACATTTGAGGAACTGGAGAACCCGCAGAGCCTGCTGGCGTCGGAGGTAATTGCCCGCGATGGTGTGGTATTGGGACGGTATTTCCGGGAAAACAGAACATTTGTGACTTACGATCAGTTCCCGGAAGAGCTGATCAAGGCCCTGATCGCCACGGAGGATGTCCGCTTTTACAAGCACTCCGGCATCGATTTGCGCGGCTTATTCCGGGTCTTGATGGGCATCCTGACCGCCGACAGTAAATCGGGTGGCGGAAGCACCATTAGTCAGCAGTTGGCCAAGATGTTATTTCCGCGGGAGCAATTTGAAAGTAAGCTGGAACTGGTTCTCCGGAAGTTCAAGGAATGGGTGATTGCCGTAAAGCTTGAAAAAAGCTATACAAAGCAGGAGATCATTACCATGTACCTCAATAAATATGACTTTCTGAATCTGGCGGTCGGGGTCAAATCGGCTGCCCGCATCTACTTTAACACCATCCCTGATTCGCTGAAACTCCACCAGTCGGCGATGCTCATCGGCATGGCAAAGAATTCATCGCTCTACAATCCGGTTCGCCGGCCTGAATTAACGTTGCAGCGCAGAAACGTGGTGTTGAAGCAGATGGAGAAATACGGCTTCATCAACGGCGCGGTCTATGATTCCGTCTCTACCCTTCCGCTCAGCCTGGACTTCCGCAAGGAAGATTTCAAAAGCGGGCCGGCACCCTATTTCAGGGAATACCTGCGCATTGTCATGGGAGCCGGTAAACCCGACCGCTCCAAATACGCGTCGTGGCAATCACAAAAATACAAGGAAGATTCCGTCGCCTGGGAAACCGATCCGTTGTACGGCTGGTGTAAAAAGAATTTCAAGCCGGACGGCACCAGCTACGACCTGTATGAAGACGGCCTGAAAATTTACACGACCATCGATTCGCGGATGCAGGAATACGCGGAACAAGCGTTGGAAGAACACCTGAAACTGGACCTTCAGCCCGACTTCAACAAGCACATCCGCAGGCTTAACAATCCCCCTTTTTCCAACGACATGAATATCACGGAAGTAAACAGCCTGCTCGACCTGAGCATGCGGCAGAGCGAACGCTACCGCGTTCTCCGTCAGTCAGGACTGAGTTCAGACAAGATCAGGAAAAACTTCAACACCCCGGTCGAAATGACCGTTTTCACCTGGCAAGGTGAAAAGGACACCGTCATGACTCCCGTCGATTCGATCAGGCACTCGCTGACGTATCTTCGCTCTTCGTTCATGGCCATGGATATCCCGACGGGCGAAGTCAGGGCATACGTCGGTGGCCCCAATTACAAGTATTTCATGTACGACATGGTCACCGGAGGAAGGCGTCAGGTCGGGTCAACTGTAAAACCCTTTCTTTATACGCTGGCCATGCAGAACGGGCTTTCGCCCTGCACCAAAGTTCCCAATGTGAAACAACAGTTCATCTTGCCCGACGGCAAAATCTGGGAAGCAAAGAATTCCAGTCCGAGCGACATGGACGGGAAAATGGTGACCCTCAAGTGGGGACTGGCCAATTCGGTGAATCAGATTTCGGCCTGGGTGATGAAACAATTCAATCCGCCGGCGATGGTCGAGGTCATGCGGAAACTGGGTATTGCCGGCGTCATCGACCCGGTTCCTTCCATGTTCCTGGGAACTCCCGATATTTCCCTCTATGAAATGGTGGGGGCATACGGAACTTACGCGAACAAAGGCGTTTACACGCAACCCTTTTTTGTGACGCGGATCGAAGATAAACACGGGAATGTGATCTCCGCTTTTCAACCCAGCCGTCATGATGCGATTGACGAACAGACTGCCTATCTCATGATCAGTTTATTACAGGGGGTTATCGACAACGGCACCGGTATCCGGTTGCGTTTTCATGAGGTGTACGGGAAAATTCAGGGTCCTGTGGCCGGTAAAACAGGGACCACGCAAAATCATTCTGACGGGTGGTTTATGGGGGTAACGCCGCAACTGGCAGCCGGTGCGTGGACCGGCGGAGAGCTTCGCAGTATCCACTTCGACAACATCAGGCTGGGGCAGGGATCTAACATGGCCTTACCCATCTGGGGCAGGTTTATGAAAAAAGTCTATGCTGACAAAACGCTGGAATACAAGCCGGATCAGGAATTCGAAAAACCTGAGCATCTCATGATCAACCTGAATTGCGATGACGGGCGCGAAAGCAGGCAGTCACCGTCCGGGTTCGAGGACTTTTTCTAGAGAATTAAACGGAACGCGAAGACGCAAAGACACGAAGATACGGGATTCATGATTAGCTCAAGGCTAACATTCTTCGGTACTGATACTAAACTTGCGTCTTTCCGTTTGATTTTCTTCCTGTCTCAGCGACTTCGCGTTCCGCTTAATCCAGGAATCGTTTCGTGAGATTTTGATACGCATCGATTCGCCGGTCACGGAAAAACGGCCAGATGCGGCGTACAGTTTCCGCCCGGCTCATGTCGGCCTTCGCCACCAGGTTCTGCCCGCCGCAGGTGTCAGCCTGAGCCAGGATTTCACCCTGCGGGCCGCAGACGAAACTGGTACCCCAGAATTCGATCCCCCTGGCAGGGTCGGCCGGGTCCGCCTCAAAACCCACGCGGTTGACGCTGACCACCGGAAGTCCGTTGGCCACGGCGTGCGAGCGCTGGATGGTCAGCCACGCCTCCCGCTGTCGATGTTTCTCCTCTTCGCTGTCTGCGGGGTCCCAGCCAATCGCCGTCGGATAGATCAGAAGTTCCGCTCCCCGCATCGCCATTAGCCGGGCCGCCTCGGGATACCACTGATCCCAGCAAATTAACACACCCAATTTGCCCAGCGATGTCTGAACCGGAACAAAACCCAAATCTCCCGGCGTGAAATAAAACTTTTCATAAAATCCCGGGTCGTCGGGAATATGCATCTTCCGGTATCTTCCGGCGATGCTTCCATCCCGGTCGAACACAACAGCCGTGTTATGACAGATACCCGGAGCACGCTTTTCAAAAAGCGAAGTGACCAGGACAATCCCGTGTTCCCTTGCCAGATTTCCAAAGAAAACCGTCGACGGACCGGGAATGGGTTCCGCCAGGTTGAAGCAGTCCACGTCTTCGGTCTGGCAGAAATACAGGCTGTTGTGTAATTCCTGTAAAATGACCAGTCCCGCACCCCTGCCCGCGCAATCAGCAATGTTGCCGGCCAGCTTCTGCCTGTTCGCCTCCACATCGGCCGTGTTGCGCTGCTGGACCAATCCGATCGTTATTTCCTTTTTACCCATTTCCCAAATTTTTTATAAACCACAGAATTTGACAATTCTCTCCGTTCTCCCTTTTCCGGTCTCCGGTCCTACAACACCCCTTCCGGGAACTGCATACTGATACAATGGACAGAGCCGTGTTGCCTGATCAAGGGAACACTGTTGATCCCGACAATCTCCCTCCCGGGAAAAAGCGATGCCAACACCCGGCGTGCCTCCGCATCCTGTTTGACCCCGTATACGGGCAACAGCACAGCTTTGTTCAAAATCAGGAAATTCGCATAGGTTGCCGGCAGGCGGACACCCTCTTCCTCAAAAACAGGATCAGGGAACGGAAGGGCAACCAGCTTAAAAGGCTCACCATGTTGATTCGTTGCTGTCCGGAGTTCCTCCTCCATCTTCTTCAATTCCCCGAAATGAATATCGCTGGAATTGTCGCATTTTACATAAGCAATAGTATCCGGACTGCAAAAACGGGCCAGGGTATCGATATGGCTATCCGTATCATCACCTTCCAGATAGCCGTGATCGAGCCAAATCACCTTTCCCGCGTGAAAGAACCCTCTGACTAACCCGTCAATTTCGGCGCGGGAGAGATGTTCGTTCCTGTTTGGCGACAGCAGGCATGTGCTGGTGGTCAGCAGACATCCGTTCCCATTGCTTTCAATGGCCCCGCCTTCAAAAGTAAACCAAGAGTGATCCCGGAATCCAGCCGGTCCCTGAAACGCCCCGGAGCGGTATAACTTCGGCGTGATCTGGTTGTCGTGGCAAGCCGCGAACTTCATTCCCCAACCATTGAAGCGAAAATTCAGAAGAACAGGCCTGCCGTTCTCCATCACTGACATGGGACCGTGATCACGTGCCCAGGTATCGTTGACGGGCATCTCCCGCACAATCAAATCCGGCCTTTCCTTCTGCAGGAAGCCGGGAAGCAGTTCCTTCGACCTGCAGACGACCAGCAGCTTTTCACGGCTCAGGATTTCCGCGGCCATCTGCTCATAAACCGTTAAGACCTCCTCCAGGACCGGCGCCCAGTCCGTCCGGTCATCAGGCCATGTCAACTGCACGCCGCTTTGCTCTTCCCACTCGGCCGGTAAATAGTTTTGGCTTTCAGTCATTCGTTGCCCATTTCCAACTGGCTGCTGATTTTGTCATTCTTCTCCTGATCGGGGAGTTGCAGCGAATAGATCATCGCCTCGACCTGTCTCAGGTAATTCCGCTTATCGAGGCGCGGCGCATAAACAAACCCGTCCAGTACCACCACACGTCCGTTCGAGATATCCAGCACGCTCAGATTGACATACGGCCCCCCCATGAAGTCCTTTTCCAGCTTCCACAGGCCTCTCATTTCGGCCGAATAATTATTCCTCAGTCTGAAAACCTGGAAAATGGGAGGCACCCGGTGTTCGGTGGTCATATAACTGCCCGGAAGCGAGCCTTCCACATTTTTCTTCATCACGGAATCCCGCTTATGCAGCAGGAAACCTGAGGTAAAGGTACTATCGGACTGGTATGGGAACGTATAAATGGCGATACTCTGGGTAATATCGGGCGTGTCGTAGCGAAGCCATACGAAATTTTCCTGATTCACCGCGATCGTAAATCCGACCGGCACATTCAGATCAATATTAAACTTCTTGCGAACGACATTCTTAATGGCTTTGTCGGCGCTTTTTGCATAATTCATCTGTAAACGGTCACGTTCGGCTTTGAGCAAAAACGCCAGGATCCTCTCCGAATTGAGGTTAAAAAGCGCCACGAACCCGTCTGCCGTTTTCGCCTGGACGTTGACGACCGCCTGCGGCCATGCCCAGACATTTTCCTTCAGTTCCACCTTTGCCGAATCGAGCGTCGGCGAAATGCGCACATTGATGATATTTCTGGTTGTCTTAAAAATATCCTTGAATGCTGCCGGCGGAATATCGATCGTGGTAAATAACGGCTCATCCTGTGGTAAGGCAGCCTGCGGCTGCAGAAAGACCTTCTTCATCGCGTCTCCCACTTTCCCCTCCCAGGTTTCCTTGGGAACGACAACGATCAGGTCTCCGGGTTTTCCCGAAATTTTCCGTTGCATCACCGATTCGTCCTTACAGGAAAACAGGGTCAGCAAAAACACGGTCACAAAGGTGACTGAAATGATTTGCCTCATGATGATTTATTTTTGGTTTCTCTCAGTTCCAACAAAAACCTTACCACGATCAGCGCTCTCCGGGATGGTATGCTGATTTATTTTTGAAGTTGAAAAATCATCCTTCACGCGGCAACATCGTTTTCTTCATTTTCAGTATCCCGTTTTCGGAGCGCACTTCTCCTTCCGGACCACCCCCCTCTAAAACAAAAAATCCCATCCGCGGATGGGATATCAAAAAAGATCACTCAGATATCCTGCCTGTCTCCTTTTTCGGCTTCTCATCATTGTCATCATCCAGATCTCCGGCCGAGGCTTTTTTAAATTCCTTCATCCCTTTTCCAAGCCCTTTCATTAATTCCGGGATTTTCCGGCCTCCAAACAACAACAGAACGATAACAAGTATGATGATAATCTCTTGTGGTCCTAACATTCCTGCAATAATTGCTAAGTACATAGTGTCAAGTTTAATAGTTTGTACAAAATTAGAAAAAAATTGATCGGTTCTTAATTAAAAACGTGTTTAATAATATCATTGGCATTGGCGTACAATACCAGAGCCAGCAGGAAGATCATTCCCGCGATTTGCGCATACTCCAAAAACTTATCTCCCGGTTTTCTCCCGGTCACCATCTCGAAAAGCAGGAACATCACATGTCCGCCATCCAACGCAGGGATCGGCAGCAAATTCATAATGGCCAGGATGATCGACAAAAAGGCGGTCATGTTCCAAAACGCGTACCAGTCCCATGCGCCCGGGAAAATGTTCCCGATCGAGATGAAGCCTCCCAGCGATTTGTAAGCCTCTGTTTCGGGAGAAAAAAGCAATTTGAATTGTTTCAGGTAATCTTTAATCATGGAAACGCCGCGATGAATCCCTGCCGGAATCGATTCCAGAAATTGATACTTCACCGTCTCGTATTTTAAAAATGCGACGGCGCTTTCCTCGAACTCAGGAAAGAAGCCGAGCTGGCCTTCCCCGTTGACCGTCACCGGGATGGTGACCGCTTCTTCATTTCTCAATACCTGAACACGGACCGGTGTGTTTCTGTTTGATTTGAGATACGCGGTAAACTGGTCGTAAAATTCGAACTGCTGTCCGTCAATATCCATAAAAGCATCTCCTTTTTCCAGCCCTGCCTCTTCCGCCGGCGAATCTTTCATGACCTTCCCGACTTTGAACCCAAAGGGCATTCGGGGGGCGATCACATCCTTGCTCTTGATCAGCAAAGCCAGGTCTTCGGTCGAAATCCCCACATCGACCTGCTGGCCATTCCTCAGCACCTGAATGGTTTTGGCGTGGTCGAGGACAACGGTTGGCATGATCTTGTGGAAATCCGCTACATACTGATGATCTACCGAAACGATTTGATCTCCGTTCTGAAGTCCGATCTGCTCGCCGGCTTCATAGACCATGATCCCGTACTTCACATTCCCGGTGGGCAGGTATGCAGTGCCCCATGCGTAAAGCACGCCGATATAGATGATAAAGGCAAAGATGAAGTTCATCAAGACGCCCCCGGTCATGATCAGCAAACGCTGATAGGCTTTCTTTGAGCGGAATTCCCAGGGCTGGGGAGGGAGCTGCAGGGCTTCCTTGTCCATCGACTCATCGATCATTCCGGATATCTTCACGTACCCTCCCAGAGGAAGCCAGCCAACCCCATACTCCGTCCCGCCTCTCTTTATCTTGAAGAGCGAAAACCACGGATCAAAGAAAAGATAAAACTTTTCCACCCGGGTCTTAAACAATCGGGCAAAGATAAAATGTCCAAACTCGTGCAGGATCACAAGAATCGACAGGCTCACAATGAGCTGGGCAGCTTTTATCAGTATTTGTTCCATTCGTTTTAGTGTATCATTAAAAAATGCCGTTATTTCATTAAAGAAGCGGTTAACAACCGGGTTTCCTTGTCGGTTTGAATATAATCGTCCAAAGCCGGATTTTTTACAAATCCCATTTTTTGCATGCTTTTTTCGATAATGCCCGGCATCGCCATAAAACTGATTTTCTCTTTTAAAAAAGCGTGTACCACCACTTCATTGGCAGCATTTAAAATACATGGCATGTTCCCACCCTTGTTCAACGCTTCAAACGCAAGTGCAAGGTTACGAAAAATTTTTGTATCTGGTTGTTCAAATGTGAAAGCGGGGTAATTTGCAAAGCTGAAACGCGGATAACCGGAGGTAAGTCTTTGAGGAAAATGAAGGGCATACTGAATAGGGAGCTTCATGTCCGGAAGTCCCATCTGCGCTTTCATGGACCCGTCTCTGAACTGCACAATGGAATGAATAATACTTTGTGGATGGACAACGACATCGATCTGCTCCGGCTTCAGATCAAACAACCACTTCGCTTCAATGACTTCAAACCCTTTGTTCATCAGGCTGGCCGAATCGATCGTAATTTTCGCCCCCATGTGCCAGTTTGGGTGTTTTAACGCATCGGCGGTGGTGACTTTTGCAAGCTGTCCGGCAGTGTAACCCCTGAAGGGCCCGCCGGAGGCCGTGAGATAAATCTTTTCAATCTCGTTCATGTGCTCGCCGGCCAGGCATTGAAAAATGGCCGAATGTTCCGAATCGACCGGATAAATAGCGACCTTATGCTTTACCGCCTCCCGGGTAACGATCTCTCCGGCGACCACCAGGGTCTCCTTGTTGGCTAACGCGATGTGTTTCCCGGCCTGAATGGCGTGCAGCGTTGGGATCAGTCCCGCGTAACCAACCAGCGCCGACATGACCATGTCAACCGTGTCGAGCCGCACGACCTGGTTCATGGCGTCCCTGCCTGCAAAGACCTTCACCGGTTCATCGCTGAGCGCGTCACGGACCACCTCATACCGGCATTCATTGGTCACAACGACCATGTTCGGTTTAAACCGCCTGGCCTGTTCTACCAGCAAAGCCACATTGTTGTTCGCCGTCAGTACCTCCACCTCAAAAAGACCGGGATTTTGTGCAATCACTTCCAGCGTTTGCGTGCCGATAGATCCGGTGGACCCGAGGATAGCAATTCGTTTCTTCATCAGTTTGCTTAAAAGTCAATGTATTTCTCGGGATCGAGTGGCGTGCCCTTGTGCCACAATTCAAAATGCAGATGTGGCCCTGTGGTTAATTCTCCGGTATTTCCCATAAACGCGATCACCTCACCCGCCCGGGCATGATCACCGACCTTTTTTAAAAGCTCCGAATTGTGTTTATACACCGAAACCAGATTCTGCTCATGCTGAAGATAAATGACATACCCTGTTTCAACCGTCCATCCGGCAAAAATGACCGTCCCTTCCATGATCGCGGAAATCCGGGAATTCGGCAAACCCACCACGTCTACCGCGAAATGATCGGTCGTTTTATCAAACTTCTGCGATATCATCCCCTGGAGCGGCGCGAAAAAATGAATCCGGGCAATGCCGGCTTGTCTGGGTTCCCCTTTTTGCAAGGATAAACTCAGTTGTTCTTCAAGCAGGTTCTGGCGAAACAACGAATCGTGATTATACGTCTCAAACACGATGTCCACAGGCCTGATCACCGTATCCGGATTATACTCCTGGTCGTGGGGCACCTCACCCTGGATGATGGCCTTGATCGTTTCAAAATAATGATCCCGCAACAGGATCTGCTGCTCCAGCGAATCGGCCAGGATGACGTTCCTGATCATCATATTCCTGACATCGCCCGAAGGATAGCCCGGGATTAACTGTCGTGCAGGCGTATACGCAATGATCAGAACCGTGATGAAGATCAGGAGCAGTCCGCCCAACCCTCCAATCACAAACATGTTAATCCGGGTCAGTTTGGCACTCCAAACCGTCTGAAAGGTGGAATCATTGTAAATAATCAGCCGGTAACGGTTCTTCAACCGCTGGATGATTTTGTCCTTATTTTTCTTGTTTCTCATTCGCCGTCTTTGGAAGTTTCAAAATTATAAAGAATTCGCATACCCCCCGACAGAAATACGGAAATTAAAAGCTTTCGTGGCATTGACCGGGTTTCGCCGATGATCATGCACCCGAAACGCCTTGTGCTGTTTTTCAGCAGGCTGGCTTGGACTTACGGACCCGGAAAGTTGTTGGGGAAGAAGTTTTAGGTGTTTATGATGCCGAAGTTGAAGCCTGTTTTTCAAGTATTAAGAAATATGAACCTGGAATTTTTCTGGTTCAACGATGCTCACCTGGAAAAGATTCTTACACTCAAACCTTCCATTCCAGGGTAGAAAAAAGGACTGCCGATTCTGACAGCCCTAATCATATCTGCAATGTGTTGGTCAAACAATAATTACACAACAGCTATAAATTCTTTTCCAATACGGTGTATCCCTTCAATTATTTTACTGCGCTTATCTTGCCGGGGACTGCGGTGCCCGCTCATATAATGCCCCAGTTGTTTCGCGTTGATGCCTGTAACCTTCGACAAGGCTTCGCGTGTCAGCACACCATCGAAATGTTGTAACAACGCCTGTACCGAAAGGTTATATTCTATTTCATAATCACCATTTACCGCCCATTCGGGCAACGTGTCGCCGTCGGCAAGACATCCTTGTATATGGAACTGCAATGCTTCAGTAAATTCTTTTTTCAATCCATCAAATGTT
>CAZANK010000022.1:0-6102 GCA_964486235.1 uncultured Prolixibacteraceae bacterium
CTTATGGTCATATCTATTAAATTTAAGTTTCACATTTATTCTGCAAAAATAACCGAAATCGGACGCTTTGGTGCCGTCCTGAAAACAAGCGTTGGTAATTTAAGGAAAATTTAAACACGGATGCAATCCGGAGGCCTATAACTCCTGTTTATATCGGAACCGCTCAAAGATAAGTACAGACACGATCTTTATGAGGTTTGAAGTCGCTCAATCGCCTGCTGATCACCCTCAATAAACCTGCGGACAAGCTTATTGTCATCTGCTGTTTCTGTTTCGAACATGATTTCCAATTTCGTTTTCCAAAGCGTAAAATTGTTCTACAGGCAATCGTTTTTCAGTGGGGTTAAAACTATTTGTTAATTTTGCCAGATGTAAATTTCAAGGATTTATACAAAAAAAGCAAATTTTTCCTTTTTAAATTTGATAGACTGATGCTGAAAGAGAACACTGTCGTGAAAGAGATATCGATAAAAGGTGCCCGCGTCCACAATTTGAAGGACATTGAACTTCATATCCCCCGCAATAAATTCATTGTTGTCACGGGACTTTCCGGATCCGGGAAGTCATCGCTGGCATTTGACACGTTATATGCTGAAGGTCAACGCCGTTACGTGGAGAGTTTATCGTCCTATGCCAGACAGTTCCTGGGAAGGATCAATAAACCAGAAGTTGATTTTATCAAGGGGATTCCTCCTGCCATTGCGGTCGAACAAAAGGTAAACACGCGGAATCCGCGTTCAACCGTGGGCACGTCTACCGAAATTTACGACTATCTAAAATTGCTTTTCGCCCGGATCGGCACCACTGTTTCGCCGGTGTCGGGGAAAGAGGTAAAACGGCACCAGGTAAGTGACGTGGTGAATTTCATGTGCAGCTTTCCGGAAGAAACCAAAATCCTGATCTGCTCCCCCCTGCACACCAAAAACGGACGTTCGTTGCCGGAAGAAGCAGAACTCCTGTTGCAGCAGGGGTTTTCGAGACTGGAGGCGGATAACCGGATCGAAAGGATCGCTGATCTCCTGAACGGACGGCAGAACGACCTTCATGCCGGTTCGTGGAATCTGGTTGTCGACCGGCTCCCGGCAAGCCGCGACGACCAAAACAGGAGCCGGATGGCCGATTCGGTCCAGACTGCCTTTTTTGAAGGACAAGGGGAATGCATCGTCAAAGCATATCAGGACAATCAGGTGAGAGAGGAGAAATTTTCAAACCGTTTTGAAGCCGACGGGATCACTTTTGAAGAACCATCCGAACATATATTTAGTTTTAACAATCCGGTGGGTGCCTGTCCCACCTGCGAGGGATACGGCAAAGTGATCGGGATTGACGAAGACCTGGTTATCCCAAACAAATCATTATCGGTATACCAGGATGCCATCATTTGCTGGAAAGGTGAAAGTATGAAAAAATGGAAAGACCGCCTTATTCAGCACGCAAGTCAGTTCGGCTTTCCCATTCACAAGCCTTACTATGAGCTTTCGCCGGAGCAAAAGCAGCTTCTCTGGACCGGCAACACCTACTTTAAAGGCATCCATGCTTTCTTCAAAATGCTGGAAGAAAAAAGTTACAAGATACAGTACCGGGTGATGCTTGCCCGGTATCGCGGAAAAACCACCTGTCCGGAATGCCGCGGCACCCGGCTAAAAAAGGAAGCCGGATATGTTCAGGTCGGTCATGCATCCATTCAGGATTTGGTCCTGATGCCGGTCGGTGAACTCCGCGAATTCTTCAGGAACATCCGTCTGAGCACGCATGAGATGGAAGTCGCCAGGCGTATCTTAATTGAAATCACCAGCAGGCTGGATTTCCTGTGTGACGTCGGATTGGGATACCTCACCCTAAACAGGCTTTCGTCCACCCTTTCGGGCGGGGAATCACAACGGATCAATCTGGCTACATCCCTGGGATCCAGTCTTGTAGGGTCACTTTATATCCTGGATGAACCCAGCATCGGACTGCATTCACGCGATACGCAAAGGCTGATCAACGTGTTGCGGAAGCTTCAAAAAATGGGGAATACGGTCCTGGTGGTCGAGCATGATGAGGAAATTATCCGTGCAGCCGACGAGATCATCGATATTGGACCACAGGCCGGCGTGCTGGGAGGGGAACTGGTCTTTCAGGGCAATCACCTCCAATTGCCGGAAACCGAAAACAGCCTTACCGCCGATTATCTGACTGGCAGGAGACGCATCGAAACACCGCGTTCGCGAAGAAAGTGGACAGACTACCTTGAAGTCGTCGGCGCGCGTGAAAACAACCTGAAAAATCTGACAGTCAAATTCCCGCTAAATACCATGACCGCGGTAACCGGCGTGAGCGGCTCGGGCAAATCGACCCTCGTCAGCAAAATCCTCTACCCCGGCCTCGCCAAACTTTTTGGCGGATACAGCGAAAAAACCGGCGCACACGATGCCATCAAAGGCGATTTCGACCGCCTCACGGGCGTGGAATTTGTGGATCAAAACCCGATCGGCAAATCGTCACGGTCAAACCCGGTCACATACCTGAAAGCCTATGATGAAATCAGGAAGTTGTACGCGGACCTGCCGGCTTCAAAATACCAGGGCTTCAAACCGGCCCATTTTTCATTCAATGTCGACGGGGGAAGATGTGAAGAGTGCGAGGGAGAAGGTGAGATTCATGTCGAAATGCAATTTATGGCCGATGTCAACCTGGTCTGTGAAAGCTGTCAGGGAAAACGGTTCAAAGAAGAAATCCTGGAGGTGGAGTACCGCGGGAAAAATATTTACGATATCCTGGAAATGACCGTGAAAGAAGCCATCAGCTTTTTTGAAAGCGGAAAGACCAGCACGGAAAAGAGAATTGCCCGCAAGCTCCAGCCCCTGCTGGACGTGGGACTCGGGTACGTGAAACTGGGACAAAGTTCATCTACGCTTTCGGGAGGTGAAAGCCAACGCGTGAAACTGGCGGCATTCCTGTCGAAAGAGAAGGACACCCCTACCCTGTTCATTTTCGACGAACCGACTACCGGGTTGCATTTTCATGATATCCGCAAACTGCTGGATTCCTTCGATGCCCTGATAGCCCGCGGTCACAGCATTATCGTGATCGAACACAACCTGGATGTGATTAAATGTGCCGACTGGGCCATCGACCTGGGCCCCGAAGGAGGAAAAGAAGGTGGAACGGTTGTTTTTGAAGGCACACCCGAAAACCTGATTAAGAATAAGGATTCCCATACCGGCAAGGCGCTGGAATCAAAATTGTAAACCCGGGCTTAGATTCCGGGAACATTTTGACCGCATCAATTTTAAAATCCATATCTTTGCGGCCCAGGAGTGGAATCCGGATGGACCTTTGGTTTAAGAAAATAAACTTCGTCTGCTGATTCCTTCTGTAATGTAAAGTTTTCGTACCGGCCGCAATAGAGGCAATATAACGGGTTAATCTGTGTAGTAAGAGGCTTTTTGCGGCATTTGAAACAAGAAAAATGAATTTTAACCATCATTCTTTTCATATCCCGGTCATGGGACTGGCTTATACGGTTGATACGCCGGTTAAAGTAGCCCATCTGGGAATCTCATCGGTGATTTCGATCGTCGATGACTTCCTGGTTGAGAAAATGCGCGAGTTTTACAGCCGCAAGCTGAATATCCCTTTCCAGGAAATCTCCGCAAAGGCGGAGGATTTCCGGGCCAGGCGAATTACCGCGTACCTGAACCTGCTCGACAAAATCGTCTCGCAAAAATATGAAGAACTCATCGATAGTTTTCACAAGAAAGAAAGCGAACTCCAGCGCTACTTCGATCTTCTGCCGGACGCTTCAGGGGTTCGCGAAAAATTAGCCCAGGTGATCTCCGGCAAAAGCCTGAACGAAATCAAAAGCTGGTTGCGTTCAAATTTTCGCCCGGGCAGCATCGACGTCAACATCATGACGAAACTGGATAAAGTGAACTACAAAGATAAAGAACCACTGCCTGTCGAATACAACGATGCGCACGCAGCGCTCCGGGGATTTGCCAACAGCACCCTTTCTTCGTCCCTGGTGCTTTCGGCAGGGATGAACCCCAGGCTTTACAGTTATATTGAAAACTTTGACGATTTTTATCCCGATCAGGACGGGAATATGAAGAAGAAAATCATCCTGAAAGTCAGCGATTACCGTTCAGCTTTAATACAGGGACGTTTTCTGGCCAAAAAGGGGATCTGGATATCAGAATACCGGGTCGAATCCGGGTTAAATTGCGGGGGACACGCGTTTGCCTCACAGGGATACCTGCTCGGTCCGATTCTTCACGAGTTCCGGGAAAAGCGGACAGAACTGGCCGATACCATTTTCCCGGTTTACCAGGAAGCGCTGAAAGGAAAAAACAAACCCATTCCCCGGAAGGTGCCTCCCATGAAAGTCACCGCCCAGGGAGGTGTGGGAACCCACGAAGAACACCGCTTCCTGCAGGAAGAATATCAACTGGACAGCATCGGATGGGGCACTCCCTTCTTGCTCGTTCCGGAAATATGCAATATGGATCAGGAAAGCCTGGAACTTCTCAGAAACGCGGGAGAAGACGATGTCTACCTCAGCGAGGCTTCTCCGATGGGGGTCCCCTTTAACAATGTCCGGAATTCCAGTCAGCAAAAACAAATCCGCCAACACACCCGTGAAGGAAAACCGGGATTTCCGTGTACAAAACGCTACCTGACATTGAATACCGAATACACGGATCAGCCTATTTGCACTGCCTCCCGGCAGTTTCTCAAGCGCAAAATTGATGAAATAAACGCCGGGGATCTGTCCGATGCAGAAAAGCGGAGACAAATTGACTTACGGATGGAAAAGGAATGCCTGTGTGAAGGGCTGACCAATCCGGCCTACCTGGCCAACGGCATTGAATCCGGCTTCAAGAGAACAGGAGTGAGTATCTGCCCCGGGCCAAACATTGCTTACTTTAAGGAAGTCGTTCCGTTTAAACGCATGGTTGCACACATCTACGGAAAGGAGAACCTGTTAAAGGGGGTGAAACGTCCCAACCTGTTCCTCAAAGAGTTGAAAATGTATACCGAATACCTGGAAGACAAACTGAGCCGGGTTGACCATACGGACAAAAAGCAGGTTTCTTATTACCAGGCTTTCCGTAAAAACATGCAGGAAGGTATTGCCTATTACAAACAGCTTTTTGCAGGCTACGGAGGAAAACTGCAGGAAATGAAGGAAGATGTGTTCAATCAGCTTGAAAGTTTTGCCGGAAGACTGGAAAAACTCACAATTTCGTGATAACTTTGTCGAAAATCGTGCGAAAGCAGGCGTTCTTAACCGGAAAATGCCACGCTCGCGCCGGAATACCTCAAAAAAACAGCCATGAAGCTGAACCAGGAAACCATTCAACTTCTTCATTCCGGGAATGCCGGGATCGTCACCGGAGCCATTGAAGAGCTCCGTGAGAACGGTCATGCAGGTTACCTTCCGGTATTGCTCGAGCTTCTGCATTCGACGAACAACGACAGCATCAGAAAGCATATTACCGGACTGCTCGCGGAACTGAAAAGCCAGGAGGCAGTGCCCTTCCTGGTCGAAGCGATCCAAAACAGGCAATACGCCGGCGAACTGTCGGCCATTCTTTCCGCCTGCTGGGAAAATGGACTGGATTACAGCGGGTATCTGCCGGTTTTCGTGGATCTGGTGATCGAAAAAGAGTTCCTCGTCGCCTTCGAAGCCTACACCGTGATTATCAACATGAGCGGAGAAATTTCAGATGCCGTTCAAGAAGCGGTACGAAAAAAAATCAAAGACGCCCTGGGCAGTATCCACGAAAACAAAAAGGAGCTCTTGCGGGATATCCTGGACTATCTTCCGGAGTGATTTCCTTTTCTATTCCCTTCCCGAGAAATAGCGCATAAACTGAGCCCGTTCATACTTCAACGGATCGTCGATCCGGGCATACGACAAACGTCCGCGGAAGTCGCCGACCGACTTAAAATTCCATTTTTGCATAAACGCCTGCAGTTCGTTGACCATTCCCGCGATCACCTGTGCCCCGTTGATATAAACCGTCGAACAAACCTGCACCACCTGCGCCCCCGCCAACAGTTGTTTAATCACGGCTTCCCCGTCGTGTATGCCGGTGGACGCTGCAATTTCAA